>JALWUZ010000577.1 GCA_027079895.1 Anaerolineae bacterium | reverse complement strand
GTCGCGGATGTCCTATTTTCGCCGAAGAAACGCATTTTGGCAACCCCGCCTGAACGAGGGTAGAAGTGGGGGGTTGATACGGAGGCCCCGGTTTGCTTCGAAATCCCGTGAATACGGTTGCTTGCCAACCGCCACAAGGCCAGTATAATTGACCGCCGGAGGAGACACGACGATGGCCAAAACGCGCACTCACTGGGTCTGCCAGAACTGCGGGCGCACCGCCCCGCGCGAGATGGGACGCTGCCCCGGCTGCGGCGAGTGGGGCACGATGGTCGAGGTGGTCGAGAAGCCCGCGCCCGCCGCCGCCCGCCCCGGACTGCCGGCCAGCAAGCCGCTCCGTCTGAGCGAAATCGAGACGGAGGGGCTGGAACGGCTGCCCCTCCCGCTGCCGGAGTTCGCCCGCGTGCTGGGAGGGGGGATCGTCCCCGGCTCCCTGATTCTCGTCGGCGGCGACCCTGGCATAGGGAAGAGTACCCTCCTGCTCCAGACCGGCGCGTTGGTGGCCCAGGAGACGAGCCAGCCGGTGCTCTACGTCTCCGGCGAGGAGTCGGCCCGCCAGATCAAGATGCGTGCCGACCGGCTCTCGATTCGCAACGACAATCTCTTCATCGTCACCGAGACTGATTTGGACGCCATCCTGCGCCACGCCGACTACCTCCACCCGGTCGTCACCATCGTGGACTCCATCCAGACCGTCACCTCGACGGAGTTGACCTCAGCGGCGGGTTCCATCAGTCAGGTACGGCAGGCCGCCTCCCGCTTCCAGTGGTGGGCGAAGTCGGAAGGGGTGGCCGTCTTCCTGGTGGGCCACGTCACCAAAGAGGGCTCGATTGCCGGGCCGAAGGTGTTGGAGCACATCGTGGACACGGTGCTCTACTTGGAAGGGGACCGCTTCCACGCCCACCGCCTACTCCGTTCGGTCAAAAACCGGTTCGGGGCGACCTCCGAGGTGGGGGTCTTCGAGATGCAGGAGCAGGGGATGGTAGAGGTGCCCAACCCGTCCGAGGTGTTTCTGGCGGAGCGGATGGTGAACGCGCCCGGTTCCGCCATCGCGGTGACGATGGAGGGGACGCGCCCGCTGCTGGTCGAGGTGCAGGCGTTGGCGAGCCAT
>JALWUZ010000576.1 GCA_027079895.1 Anaerolineae bacterium | reverse complement strand
AACGCCAACCGGTGTTATCCTCTCGGCTCCCGACTTGGAGACACCATTGGAACCCACTCGAGCAGGCGGCGGAGCCAGGCGCATTCGAGGCCTCGTGGTGGGCATCGTCACCAACATCAAGGACCCGGAGAGCCGAGGCCGGGTGAAGGTGCGCTTCCCCTGGCTCGACGGCCCCGACGATCCGATCGAGTCCAACTGGGCGCGCGTGGTGGGCTTCTACGCGGGCGCCAGCCGCGGCGCCATGACCATCCCCGAGATCGGCGACGAGGTGATGCTGGCCTTCGAGGGCGGCGATCCAAACCACCCCTACGTGCTCGGCGCGGTGTGGAACGGCGAGTTCAAGGTGGCGGGCCCAGGCAACACCGCCGGCAAGCACGACCACACATACTGGCGCAGCCGCGCGGGCCACGAACTGGAGCTCCTCGACCCCGACGGCGCCCCTATCTCCCCAACCATCCCCTCCTCCACCCTCCACTACACCCTCACCTTGCAAGACGCCCCCAATCGGGTTACAATACGCGCCACTTTGACCCAACCGGGCTACCTGGTACTGGCCGACACCTGGTACCCCGGCTGGCAGGCGACGGTGGACGGCTCGCCGACGGAGGTTTTGCGGGCCAACTACGCCTTCCGCGCCGTCCGGCTGACGCCCGGCGAGCACCGGGTGGAGTTCACCTACCGCCCGCGCACCGTCGCCGTTGGGCTGGGGCTTTCGGGGCTGACGTTGCTCTCCCTGGCGGCCCTGGCGACACTCCCACTCACCAGGAGGTCATCTTGCAAACCGCCGTAATCGTGCCGACCTACAACGAGAAGGACAATTTGGAGCCGTTGGTGACTCAACTGCTCTCTCTCCCCCTGGACATCCAGGTCATCATCGTGGACGACAACTCCCCCGACGGCACCGGCGACCTGGCCGACCGTCTGGCGGAGCAGTACGCCGGACGGGTGCAGGTCATCCATCGGGCCGGGAAATTGGGGCTGGGCACCGCCTACCTGGCCGGATTCCGCCGCGCCCTGGACGCCGGCGCCGACCTCATCTGCACCACCGACGCCGACTTCTCTCACAACCCCCGCTACGTCCCTTCGCTGGTGAACCGCATCCGGCAGGGATACGACCTGGTCATCGGCTCCCGCTACGTACCCGGCGGCGGCACCATCGGCTGCACGCTGCCCCGCAAACTGCTCAGTTGGGGGGCCAACGCCTTCGCCCGCGCCATGCTCGGCCTGCGGGCCCACGACACCACCGCCGGCTTCCGCTGCTATCAGCGGGAAGTGCTGGCCCGGATGGACTTGGACACCATCAAGGCCAGCGGCTACTCCTTCCTGATCGAAATGCTCTACCGCGTCCAACGGCAGGGCTGGCGGGTGGGGGAGGTGCCCATCATCTTCGAGAACCGCCGTCGGGGAACATCGAAAATCTCGCGCGACGAGATCATCAAGGCCATGCTGACCGTCCTCCGGCTGGCGTGGATCCGTCTGCGAGGGACGAGGGGCTGATGGAACACGTGCGCTGCAACCTCTGCGGCGCGGACGAGGCCACCGTCCGCTACCCCTCCACCATTCAGCCGGGGGAGGACGGCGACTGGCGGGCGGTGCGCTGCACCAGCAGCGGTTACGGACACCATCACACCATCGTCCAGTGCCGCCGCTGCGGGCTGGTCTACACCGACCCGCGACCGGGCCGCCAGAACCTGTACGAAAACTACCAGGCGGTGGAGGATCCGCTCTACGTGGAGGAGCGTCAGGGGCGGGTGCTCACCTTCGAGCACCACCTGAAGCCGCTGGAACGGCTCACCGGGCCGCCGGCCGGGCGTCCGCTGCTGGACGTGGGCTGCTACACCGGCATCTTCGTCGAAATCGCGGCCCGACACGGCTGGGACGCCTGGGGGGTGGAGCCTTCCCACTGGGCGGTGCGGGAGGCGCGGGAGCGAGGGCTGCACGTCGTCCAGGGGACGCTGGAGACCGCCGACCTGCCGCCGGCCTACTTCGACGTGGTGACGCTGTGGGACGTGATCGAACACCTGCCCGACCCCCGCGCCACCCTGGTACAGGCCCATCGTCTCCTCAAGCCGGGCGGACTGCTGGTCGTGCATACCATTGACATTGACAGCCTCTTCGCCCGCCTGATGGGGGGGCACTGGCCCTGGCTGATGGAGATGCACATCTACTACTTCTCGCGCCGCACGCTGCGGTTGATGTTGGAGGACTGCGGCTTCCAGGTGCTCAGCGACAAGCCGCAGGGCCGCTACCTCCGCCTGGGCTACCTGATGAACCGCGTCGCCGCCCTGATGCCGCTCGTAGGCCGCCCGGCCGAGTGGCTGGTGACCCGCTTGCGATTGCGCCACGTGGCGGTGCCGGTCAACCTGGGCGACCTGTTCACCGCCTACGCCCGCAAATCCCCCGCCTGAAACCGCCACAAAAAAAGAGACGCTCCGACGAGCGTCTCTTTTTCCTCACTCGGTGGCCCTCACACCGCTATCCCCCAGCCCCTCAACTCCCCCAGAATCCTCTCCACCAGCGCGTCCACCTGGGCCGCCACCGGTGGGGAGAGTTCCAGGCCGACCTCCGTCGTCTCCGGCTGCATACCCCAGACGACCACCTCCTCTGGGTAAATGTCCCGCAGCCGGGCCGCGAACAGCATATCCGGCAGGCCGATCTCGTGGGGGGACATTTTCGGTGCGAGATAGGCCGGCACCTCGTCTCCGGTGAACCGCGCCAGCGTGCCGGGCGGCCCGCCCGTCTCCACCGCGTCCACGATGATGAGATGCGAGACCCCGTCCAGGTACTGGAGGAGATCCATCCCCTTCGTCCCTCCGTCCAACACCTGGACTTCCTCCGGCAACTGCGCCACCTCCTGCAACCGCCGGATGGCGTGGACACCCACCCCGTCATCCGACAGGAGGATGTTCCCCACCCCCAGCACCAGAACCTTTCTGTTCAGACTACCCCTCCTCCACGTGCTCGAACTTGACACCGCTGATGATGCTGGTCAGGGCCCCGTTGCGCTCCTCCACGTCGGCCAGGACGGCCATGTAGAGATGCACGATGAAGAACGCGCCGAAGAGCCACATCATCACGTGATGGGTCATACGCAGGGCCTGATTGCCGAACATCGTCAGCAACCAGCCGAACGCGCCGCGCCAGAATCCACCGGGGAACGGCTCGGCGTACAGCGCGAACCCGGTGAGGGCCTGGACGATAATCATCACCCCCACCACCGCGTAGGAGAGCCCGGCCACGGGATTGTGTCCCATGTACTCCGGCCGCTTCTTCTCCAGGAAGACGTAGTACTTGAACTGCTTCCAGAAGAAAGCCCACCGCTCCTTGCTCGCCGGGACCCAGTCCCGCCAGGAGGCGTATCCCCCACCGGCGAAGAACCAGTAGAAGCGCACCAGGAAGCCGAGGATGAAGACGAAAGCGGCGGTGAAGTGGACGGCACGCATCCAGCCCATCAAGTAAGTCTGCGCGGTGTCGCTGGGAACGACGACGAAGGGGTTGCCGATATAGTAGCCGGTGACGGCCAGCACCGCTATGCTGGCGACGTGCAGCCAGTGGAACAGGCGCACCGGCACGTCCCAGACCTGCACACGCTTGAGCATCGCTCGCCTCCTCTCAGACGATCCTGATACGGACGTACTCCCGCCCGTTCGGGTCCAGGATGTGTACCGCGCAGGCCATGCACGGGTCGAAGGAGTGGATGGTGCGCAGTACCTCGATTGGCTTCTCCGGGTCGGCGATCGGCGTGCCGATGAGCGACGCCTCGTAGGCTCCCATCTGCCCCTGCGCGTCCCTGGGCGAAGCGTTCCAGGTGGAAGGCACCACCGCCTGATAGTTCTCGATCTTGCCGTCCTTGATGTGTACCCAATGGGCCAACGCGCCGCGCGGAGCCTCCGTCCAGCCCCAGCCCTGGGTCTCGACCGGCCAGGTGGAGGGGTCCCAGTGCTCCAACTCGTGGATGCGCAGGTCGCCGCTCCCGGCGTTGGCCGCCAGTTCGTCCACCCACTTGACCAACTGCTCGGACATCACCACCGACTCGATGCAGCGGGCGGCGGTGCGGCCCAGCGTGGAGAACAGCACCTCCGGCCCGGCGTTCAGCGCGGAGAGGGCCGCGTCCACCCAGTACTTCACCCGTTCGTGACCGGAGGCGTAGGCCACCAGCATGCGGGCCAGCGGGCCGACCTCCATCGGCTTGTCGTCGTACCGCGGAGCCTTGATCCAGGAGTACTTCTCGTCGGTGTTGAGGAAGTCGTAGGGCGGCTTGGGGCCGGTGTAATTGGGCCGCGTCTCCCCGTCCCACGGATGCTTCCCCTGGCTCTCGTCGTCGTAAGTGTACCAAGAGTGGGTGATGTACTCCTTGATCTTGTGGTGGTCCATCGGGTGAACGGTGGACAGGTCGCGGTCGAAGATGACGCCGCGCGGGAGGAAGAGTTCCCCCGGCTCGTCGCTGCTCTTCGTGTCCGTCAGCGGGAAGTCGCCGTAGGCCAGGAAGTTGCCCAGCCCCTCGCCGCGCCCGGCCCAATCCAGATAGAACGGGGCCACCGCCAGCACATCCGGCAGGTAGACCTGCTTGACGAAAGTCTCCGCCTTGACGAACAGTTCCTTCAGATGGGCGATACTGTCGGCGTTGATGGCCGCCTGACTGTTGAAGTCCACCGGGCAGGCCACCCCGCCGACCAAATAGGTCTGCAAGTGCGGGTTTTTGGCGCCCAGGATGGCGTGCGCCTTGATGACCTCCCGCTGCCAGTCCAACGCTTCCAGGTAGTGGGCCACCGCCATCAGGTTCGCCTCGGCCGGCAGTTGATAGGCGGGATGCCCCCAATAAGCGTTGGCGAAAGGCCCCAACTGGCCGCTTTCGACGAACGCCTTCAGTTTATCCTGGATTCCTTTGAAGTAAGTCGCGCTGGATTTAGGCCACTCGGAGATGGACTGGGCCAGTTTCGCCGTCGCCTCTGGGTCGGCGTCCAGTGCGCTGACGATGTCCACCCAGTCCAGAGCGTGGAGGTGATAGAAGTGGATCACGTGGTCTTGAATGTACTGAATGCCCTCGATGATGTTGCGGATCAAACGGGCGTTGGTCGGGATCTGAATCCCCAGAGCATCTTCGACTGCTCGCACGGAGCAGATGGCATGCACCGTCGTTCAGACCCCTCATATCCGTTGCGTGAAGTGCCAGGCCTCCCTGGGGTCACGTCCCTTGAGGATCAGTTCGACTCCCCGGAACATCGTGCTCCCGCTCCAGGCGTTCTTGACCTCTCCACCCTCGACCTCAACCTCGATGCGGAGATGGCCCTCGATGCGGGTTACGGGATCAATGGCGATCTTGGTCATTTCGGTTCCTCCTTAAGTCTCATTGCTCCTGCGACGGCGCGGCGGGCTTTTTCCGTACCGCGCTCCCGACGGCGTGGGCGGCGACGCCAACGGCGGTGACGGCGGCCAGTCCCAGCCCGATCTTGTCCACATTCGACTCGACGCCGAAACCGGGCACGTCGGGCAGCCGCTCGTAGAAGGGAGCCATCCGGTCCCAGAAATTCGGCTCGGAGCAGCCGATGCAGCCGTGCCCCGCGCCGATCGGCCAGTTGGTGCCGTCGTTGTACCGCACGGTGGGGCAGTTGTGGTAAGTCTCCGGGCCCTTGCAGCCCATCTTGTAGAGACACCAGCCCTGGCGATGCCCCTCGTCCCCCCACTCCTCGACGAACTGACCGGCGTCGAAGTGCGCGCGACGCTCGCAGTTATCGTGGATGCGCTTGCCGTAGGCGAAGAGCGGGCGCCCGTAGTCATCCAGCGCGGGCAGGGAGCCGAAGGTGAGGTAGTGGACGATAGTCGCCGTCAGGTTGACGACGTTGACCGGGCAGCCGGGGAGATTGACGACCGGGATGTGCTTGATGAGCCGGTCTACCCCGACGGCGCCGGTGAAATTCGGCGCGGCGGCCGGCAGCCCGCCGAAGGAAGCGCACGTACCAACGGCGATGACCGCGACGGCGTTCTCGGTCGCCTTCTTCAAAATCTCCATCGCCGAATGGCCGCCGATACAGCAGTAGACACCGCTGTCGTTTGTGGGGATGGAGCCTTCCACGACGACCAGATGGCCTCCTTTGGCGATGGTGGCCTCTTTGGCCTCCTCGGCCTGCTTTCCGGCGGCGGCCATAATCGTCTCGTGATAGTCCACAGAGAGGACATCGAGCACGATCTCCGCCGCGGTGGGGCGTGAGGCCCGCAGAAAAGCCTCAGTGCATCCGGCGCAATCCTGGAACTCCAGCCAGATGACCGGCGGGCGGGCAGTCGTCTCCAGAGCGTTTGCGATGGCGGCGACCTTGTCCACCGGGAGGGCCAGCGTGGCAGCGGTGGCGGTGCAGAACTTGAGGAATTCCCGGCGGGAGATTCCCCGGCGTCCCATCAAGGTCAGCAGGCTGCGATCGTCATCGTCGTCGGCCTTGCTGAACCAACGATGCACACGTTCTCCGATCATGGACGTAACCTCCTTGACTGATGAATGGCTTCTCGAAGAAATGTCGGCACGTTTACGGGCGGAACACCTGCCTTGCGGGGACACTTATGCTGACCATTGGTTCATAGGCACCTCCTCTACCGTCACCCGGCCGGGAGAAGCCCGGCAAACATCGTAGATGAGCATTCATTGATGAGTATTCAAGACTATTATACTCAAATAGAAAAAAAGGGCAAGCGATTATTCCGGCTCGCCTCACATCTCGCGCGGGGACACAGGGCGGACGCTTCGGTGTCGAGGCAAAAAACACCGTTCCCACGTCGGGGCGTGGGAACGGTCGGTCACGGGAACGCGGGGGCGAGACGGCGCCTCAGCGCAGCGTCGCGTCGGCGGGCAGACCGGGCTTGAGGGCGTGGTCGGGGTTGGGGAGACGCACCTTCACGGCGAAGACCAGGTTGACCCGCTCCTCTTGCGTCTGGACGTTGCGGGGGGTGAACTCCGCCTCGCCGGCGATGTAGACCACCTCGCCCCGGAAGACGCGGTCGGGGAAGGAGTCCACCGTCACGTCCACGGCCTGCCCCACGTGTACCTCGCCGATGCGGTTTTCCGGGACGTAGATGACCAACGTCACCTCGTCCAGGTTGGCGATGGTGAGGAGCGGCATGCCCGGAGAGGCGGTCTCGCCGGCCCGCGCACTGCGGGCGGTGACGAGGCCGTCCAGCGGCGCGGTGAGCGTCAGTTGGGCGATCTGAGCGTCAATCAGACGGATGGCGGCCTCGGCCTGGTGTACCTGCGCCTCGGCGACGGCGACTTCCTCGTCTGTGGGGCCGGCCCGCAGGTCGTCGAGAGCGGCCTGGGCAGCCGCTACCTGGGCCTCGGCGACGTGGTACTGGGATTCGGCCTGGTGGAGTTGCGCTTCGAGGGAGATGGGGTTGGCCCGCATAGCCAGCAGGGCGTTGAGGTAGTCCTGCGCCCCTTGCAACTCCGCCTGGGCCTGGGTGAGAGCGGCCTGAGCGGCCTGGACTTGCAGGTCCCAGGTGCGCTCCACGTCGCCGCCCTGCTCGGCGTAGACGTTGCGCTTCAACTCCGTCGCCGCCAGGTCGGCCTTCGCCATTTCGACCTTCTGCTCGGCCAGGCGCACCTGGGAGCGAGCCTCGTCAATCTGGGCGTTGAGGGAGAGGGGGTTGCTGATGGTCTCCCGCGCGTCGAGCATGGCCTGGTGCGCGCCGTCGCGCTGAGTCCGCGCCTGGGCGAGGGCGGCCTCGGCGGCGGCGATCTCCTGGGGACGGGCTCCGGCCAGAACGCGGGCGAGATTGGCCTGGGCCGCCGCCAGCCCGGCCTCGGCCTCGGCCCGCTGACTGCGGAGGGTCGTGTCGTCGAGGCGCACCAACACCTGCCCCTCTTCGACCGTGTCCCCGCGATCCACGGCCATCTCCGCGATGCGCCCGCCGACCTCCGGCGCGATCGTCACCTCGTCCCCCTCGATGAAGCCGGAAGCGGTGATCGGCCCGGCGGCCTGGCTCGACGTAACAGTGCCGCAGCCGCTCGTCACCGCTATCAACAACAGCCCGACGACCGTCAATCCTACCCACCACCTGCCCACCTGCCACTTGCCACTTGCCCACTTGCCCACCTGCCACTTGCCACTTGCCCACTTGCCCCTTGCCACTTGCATCTCACTCCTCCTCCGTCACAAGCACTGCATCGGCGGGCATCCCCGGCTTGAGGTCGTGGTCGGGGTTGGGGATGGAGATGTCCACCGCGAAGACCATGTTGACCCGCTCCTCCTGCGTCTGCACGTTGCGGGGGGTGAACTCCGCCTCGCTGGCGATGGCGACGACGGTTCCGGTGAAGGTGCGGGTAGGGAAACTGTCCACGCCGACCCGCACCGTTTGCCCGACGTGAACCTGACCCAGGCGGTCCTCCGGCACGTAGACCGTCAGCGTCACATCGTCGAGGTCGCCGATAGTGAGGGCGGTCGCACCGGGGGCGGCCAACTCTCCCTTGTGAATGCTGCGCTCCAACACCAGCCCGCCGACCGGCGCGGTGAGGGTGAACTTGTCGCGCTGCACCTGGAGGGAGTCGAGGGCGGCCTGGGCCTGTTGTACCTGCGCCTCGACGACGGCCAGTTCCTCGGCGGTCGCCCCGGCCTTCAGAGCGTCCAACTGCGCCTGGGCCATCTCGACGGCGGCCTCGGCGGCCTCGTACTGGGCCTTCGCGCTGTCTATCTGGGCCTGCAACTCCTGGGGATTGTCCCGCATCGCGTAGAGGTCGCGCAGCGCGGCCCGCGCCCCGTCCAGGGCGGCCTGGGCGGAGTTGACGCCGACCCAGGCTTTCCAGTAGTTGTTGGGGATGAGGTGGAAATCGAGTTGGAAGCCCGGCAACGAGGGGCGGTAGGGTGGGGGGATTTTCTTGATCTCCTCCTTCATCTCCTCCAGGGCGTCCAGAGCGTCGTTGTAGGCGTCGTTGGCGATTTCGGCGGCGTCCTTGAGGGCGTTCGCCTGGGAGAGCGCGGCCTCGGCGGCGGCGACCTGGGCCCGTGCCTGGGCGATGCGGGCGTTCAGTTCCTGGGGGTTATCCCGCATGGCGATGAGGTCTTGCCAGGCCTGGTACGCGCCGTCACGGGCGGCCTCGGCCTGGGCGACCTGGGCCTCGGCCTGGGCGATCTGGCCCGGACGGGCGCCGGCCTGGGCCTGCGCCAGGTTGGCCTGGGCCACCTCGACCGCCGTCTGGGCCGCCGCGATCTGCGCTTCCAACAGGGTGGTATCCAGGCGGAGCAGTACCTGCCCGGCCTCGACCTCGTCCCCCTCGTCAACCAGGAGTTCGACCACCCGCCCGCCCATCTCCGGGGCGATGTCCAGTTCCTCCGCCTCGATGAAGCCGGAAGCGGTCAGGCCGCCGCTCTCCGAGCGGGCGATGTTCATCTGGGCGAGGGTCTGTTGTCGGGCGGACTGATTGCGCGCCAGGTAGGCTCCACCGGCCCCCAGGATGGCGATAACCACGACGATGATCACGATCGGTACGATTTTCTCTCGGTTCATTTGTTGTTCCTCACGCTTGAGATGAACACATCTTCCAGGGAGGGGGCGATGATGTCCATCGCCCGCACCTCGATTCCGGCGTCGGTCAGCGTCCGCGCAATGAGCGGCATCTGCTCCGCCACCCCCTCGGCGACGACGTGGATCAACGCGCCGTAGAGTGCGACTTCCTCGAACAAACCCAGTTCCCGCAACCGGGTGATGGCGATGTCCGGCCTGGTGCAGTCAATCTCCAACACCTGACCACGCATGTTGCGGGACTTGATCTCCTCCGGCGAGCCCTGGGCGATGATGCGCCCGCCGTGGATGAAGGCCAAGTCCTGGCAGTGCTCGGCCTCGTCCATGTAGTGGGTGGTGACGAAGATGGTCGTCCCGCCCTCGGCCAGTTCGTAGAGCAGGTCCCAGAAAGCGCGGCGGGAGATGGGGTCCACTCCGGCGGTCGGCTCGTCGAGGAAGAGCATCTGCGGCTCGTGGAGGATGGCGGCGCCGAGGGCCAGTCGCTGTTTCCAGCCGCCGGAGAGGTTGCGGGTCAGTTCCCGCTCCCGTCCCTCCAGTCCGGCCATCTCGATGACGTACCGTTTCCGCCGCCGGAGACGCTCGCCGCGCACGCCGTAGGTGCGCCCGTAAAATTCCAGGTTCTCGCTCACCGTCAGGTCCTGGTAGAGGCTGAAGCGTTGGGACATGTAGCCGATGTTGCGGCGCACGTCCTCCGCCTGGCGGACGATGTCGTAGCCCAGCACCGTCGCCCGGCCGGAGGTGGGGCGCAGCAGGCCGAGCAGCATGCGGATGGTCGTCGTCTTCCCCGCGCCGTTGGGGCCCAGGAAGCCGAATATCTCCCCGCGCTGGATGTTGAACGTGACCCCGTTCACAGCGATGAAATCGCCGAATTTCTTGGTCAGAGCGTTGACTTCGACGGCATAGTCGCTCACCGTGTCTCTCCTGTCACTTGACGCGCTGATGGGCCTGGTGTAGAATGTTCGGCGGCATCCCCGGTTGGAGGTTTCCGATGACTTTGGACGACGTTCTCCAAGACATCTACGCCCTCGCGGACGAGTTGCGTTCTTACGAGCGCAAGTACAACGTCCTCTCCGAAGTGTTCTACGAAGCGTATCTCGAGGGTGAGGAGCCTCCCGATGATTCCTGGGTCCGGGATTGGACGGCCTGGGCCAGCGCGTACAAACTGTGGCTGCGTCGTCGGGATAGTGCCCGTTCACTCGCCGCCGCCCGCTAATCGCTTCCTGATTAGCGAGATGAAGGCCTCCTCCATCCGGGGGCGGGTCTGGCGCAGGCCGTGAACCGCGATGCCGGCCTCCCGCAGTCCGCGTTCGATCTCCCCAGCGCGGCGGGCGGCCTCGTCCACGAAGACGTGCAGCAGGTCGCCGTAGGTCTGCACCTCCAACACGCCGGGCAGGTCGGCGATGAGACGGCTCGCCCGACGGAGGTCGTCCGGGCGTAACTCCAACAGTTCCCCCTCCACCAGCCCCTTGATGCGCTCCGGCGCGTCGTTGACGATGATGCTCCCCTCGAACATCAGGGCTACCCGCGAGCACCGTTCCGCCTCGTCCATGTAGGGCGTGCTGACGAACAGCGTCACCCCTTGCAAGTGCAACTCGGTCAGGATGTCCCAGAACTCGCGCCGGGAGACCGGATCCACGCCGGTAGTCGGCTCGTCGAGGAAGATGACCTCCGGCGAGTGGATCAACGTGCAGGCCAGGGCCAACTTTTTCTGCATGCCGCCGGAGAGATGCGCCGCCCGCCGCTTCTTGAACTCGGTCAGCCGGGCGAACTCCAGCAGGCGGGCGATGCGCTTCTCCCGCTCCTGCCGCTGCACCTGGAACACGTCGGCGAAGAAGGTGAGGTTTTCCAGCACCGTCAGGTCGCCGTAGAGCGAGAACTGCTGGGGCATGTAGCCGATGCGCTGCTTGATGGCCTCGGACTCTTTCACCGTGTCGAAGCCGGCGACGCGGGCGGTGCCCGCGCTGGGGTCCATAATCGCGCACAGCATACGGATGGTGGTCGTCTTGCCCGCGCCGTCCGGCCCCAGCAGACCGAAGATCTCCCCGCGCCGGATGGAGAGGTCGAGTCCGTCCACGGCGGTAACGTGCTTGAACCGCTTGGTCAGGCCGTGAGCCTCGATAACGAAGGTGTCGCCCATAGTGAATCACTCCAACCGCTTCTTGAACCGGGTCGCCGCGAAGGTCAAAATCGCCAGCCCGAAGACCACCAAAGCCCACACCTGACCCGCCAGCACGTCCCAGCCGACTCCCTTGAGGATGATGCCCCGGATGATAATCAGCATGTAGCGCAGCGGCACGATGTAACTGAGCCATTGCAAGAAGGTCGGCATGGCCTCGATGGGGAAGAACAGGCCCGCCAGGAAGATGGCCGGGAGCAGCATCAGCCAGACGACCAGCATCGCCTCCTGCTGGGTGTTGGTGACGGAGGAGACGAAAATCCCAATCCCCAGCGAGGACATAAGGAAAATCGCCGAAAGCCCCAGCAGGAGCCAGAAACTGCCGTGAATCGGGACGCCGAACCAGAAGACGCCGATCGCCAGCACCTCCAGCACGTCGAAGAGGGCCACGACGACGTAGGGGAGTATCTTCCCCACGACCAACTCCAGCGGGCGGATGGGGGTGACGATCAGTTGCTCGATCGTCCCGTGCTCCCGCTCCCGCACGATCGCCAGCGCGGTCAGCATAATCGTCAGGGTGAAGAGCACCATCGCAATCAGCCCCGGAATCATGAAGTTCGCGCTCTTCATCTCCGGGTTGTACCAGACGCGCGGATAGACCTCCACGCCGGGCATCTTCTCCACGGTCATCCCGGACTGCCGCTCGATGATCTGCATGCCGTGCGCCTGCCCGACCTGTTGCGAGGCGGCGAAAACGGCGTTGGCGACGTTGGGGTCCGAGCCGTCAATGACGCAGGCGACCTCCCCTTTCTCGCCCTGGGTCACTTTTTCGCCGTACCCGGCCGGGATGATCAACCCGGCCCGCACCGTCCCGTCGTCCACCAGGCGGGCCAGCGATTCCTCGTCGTCAACGTAGGCCACGATGTCGAAGTAGTTGGAGGCGCGGTAGGCGTCGAGCAGTTCCCGGCTCTGGGTGGTGTGGTCGGCGTCGAGTACCGCCGTCTTCAGGTGTTCGATGTCGGTATTGGCGGCGTACCCCATCAGGAACAGTTGCATGACCGGCAGGAAGAACATCACCGTCAGGGTGCGCTTGTCGCGGATGATGTGGTAGAGTTCCTTGCGGGCGATGGTCAACAGGCGGCGGATGCTCATTGGGCCACCTCCTCGTCCTCGCGGGGGAGGCGCAGGCCGTCGAGGATGAGCGTTGCCAGGACTTCCGGCAGGTCGTCCCAGCCTTGCCGGGTCGTCTCGTCGCCGAAGATGCGGAGCACCAGCAGGCCGACGAACATCCCTTGCAGCGAGCGCACCGCCAGGGGCACGTCAACGGGCCGCATGCGTCCGGCCGCGACCTGGGCCTGGAGATATTGCTCCAGCAGGCCGGCGATGCGCAGCACGTACTGTTGATGGAACGTCTCCCGCAGTTCCGGGTCTACCAGCACCTCCGGGAGCACCGCGCGGAAGAGTTTCTCCTGGGAGGCCAGGCGGGCGAACCGGCGGCGGAACGTGGCGACGAAGAACTCGCGTATGTCTCCCGGCATTGTGTCGGACAACTCGTCGCCCAGCGATTCCACCTCGGCCAGGCGGGTCATCAGCCCGACGACCAGGCCGGCCTTGCTGTCGAAGTAGTTGTAGATCGTGCCTTCGGAGACGCCGGCGGCGCGGGCGATCTCTCTGGTGCTGGCGCGGTGGAAGCCTTTTTCGGCGAACACCCGGGCGGCCCCGTCGAGGATTTGATTGCGGCGGGCGGCGGCTCGTTGTTGACGGATTGGATCCTGCGCCATCGTACCTCTCCCTCCGGTTGAGTATTGGCTCAACTGATTGAGTGCTCACTCGCCGCGAGTATACCACCGGCGCGGGAAGTTGTCAAGGGTGGCCTCAACACAATCAGGGCTTTTCAACGTTCTAACCTTCGACGGATGGACAAGAGGACACTGGGTAGGCGATGGCATTGCCATTGCCTACCCCTTTGACCGTGAGCGTAAGAACTTTGAGAAGCCCTACAACACAATCGCCCCGCCGAATCCGACGGGGCGATTGTGCGTCCGGGCCGCCTCAGGGCGCGAGACGGCGCGTCCTCGATCGGAGGACGGCCGAGTCGCGCAGCACCAGCGGCAGGTAGATTGTCCCCCCGCCGGCCGGACGGACGGTCACCGTGACCCGCGCCGTGTCGCTGCCGCCGTCGTCATCGGCGACGGTGTAGGTGAAAGCGTCCGTGCCGGAGAAGCCGGTCGCCGGGACGTAGGTAAAGCCGCCGTCGGCGGTCAGGGTGATTACACCGTGAGCAGGGGCGGACGCGAGCGTGGCCGTCAGCGTGTCGGAAGGCACGTCCACGTCGTTGGCGAGCAGGCCGTAGGCCGCCGTGACGACGAGCGTCTGGCTGACGTCCACCGTGTAGTGGTCATCCTCCGCGACAGGGGGACGGTTGCGCGCGACGATGCCCACCGCCCCGGTCACCGGAGTGGCGATTTCGGCACCGGTGATGGCGGCGGTGTTGGTGATGACCGCCGGGCCGTCGAGGGCCTGCACCGTGAACGTCAGCGTG
>JALWUZ010000575.1:332-4336 GCA_027079895.1 Anaerolineae bacterium | reverse complement strand
GTCACCTACACCCCGGCGGTGGACTTCTTCGGCCGTGACAGTTTCACCTACACGGTGGACGACGGGCACGGCGCCCGCGCCTCCGCCACCGTCGCCATCACCGTGACCAACGTCAACGACCCGCCAATCGCCAACGACGACGCGGCCGCCACCGCCGAGGAGACCCCGGTCGCGGTGCGGGTGCTGGACAACGACAGCGACCCCGACGAAGACGCGCTGACAATCGTCGCCCTGGGTATGCCCGCTTATGGTACGGTCATCAGTGACGGAACGGTCGTCACCTACACCCCGGCGGTGGACTTCTTCGGCCGCGACAGTTTCACCTACACGGTGGACGACGGGCACGACGCCCGCGCCTCCGCCACCGTCGCCATCGCCGTGACCAATGTCAATGACCCGCTAATCGCACGTGACGATGAGGCCACTACTTTCGAAGAGACCCCGGTCGCGGTGTGGGTGTTGAAGAACGACAGCGACCCCGACGGGGACACGCTGACGGTCGTCGCCCTGGGCATGCCCGCTCACGGTATGGTCATCGGCGACGGCGCGGTCGTCACCTACACCCCGGCGGTGGACTTCTTCGGCCGTGACAGTTTCACCTACACGGTGGACGACGGGCACGGCGCCCGCGCTTCCGCCACCGTCGCCATCAGCATTACCAACGTCAACGACCCGCCGGTCGCCAACGACGACGCGGCCACCACCGCCGAGGAGACCCCAGTCGCGGTGCGGGTGCTGGACAACGACGGCGACCCCGACGGGGACACGCTGACAGTCGTCGCCCTGGGTATGCCCGCTCACGGCGCGGTCATCAGCGACGGCGCGGTCGTCACCTACACCCCGGCGGTGGACTTCTTCGGCAGCGACAGTTTCACCTACACGGTGGACGACGGGCACGGCGCCCGCGCCTCCGCCACCGTCGCCATCGCCGTGACCAATGTCAATGACCCGCTAATCGCACGTGACGATGAGGCCACTACTTTCGAGGAGACCCCGGTCGCGGTGTGGGTGTTGAAGAACGACAGCGACGCCGACGGGGACACGCTGACGGTCGTCGCCCTGGGTATGCCCGCTCACGGTACGGTCATCAGCAACGGCGCGGTCGTCACCTACACCCCGGCGGTGGACTTCTTCGGCCGTGACAGTTTCACCTACACGGTGGACGACGGGAATGACGCCCGCGCTTCCGCCACCGTCGCCATCACCGTGACCAACGTCAACGACCCGCCGGTCGCCAGCGACGACACGGCCATCACCGCCGAGGAGACCCCGGTCGCGGTGCAGGTGCTGGACAACGACAGCGACCCCGACGAGGACACGCTGACGGTCGTCGCCCTGGGCACGCCCGCTCACGGCACGGTCATCGGCAACGGAACGGTCGTCACCTACACCCCGGCGGTGGACTTCTTCGGCAGCGACAGTTTCACCTACACGGTGGACGACGGGCACGACGCCCGCGCCTCCGCCACCGTCGCCATCAGCATTACCAACGTCAACGACCAGCCGGTCGCCAACGACGACACCGCCATCACCGCCGAGGAGACCCCGGTCGCGGCGTGGGTGTTGAAGAACGACGGCGACCCCGACGGGGACACGCTGACGGTCGTCGCCCTGGGTATGCCCGCTCACGGCGCGGTCATCAGTGACGGCGCGGTCGTCACCTACACCCCGGCGGTGGACTTCTTCGGCCGCGACAGTTTCACCTACACGGTGGACGACGGGCACGACGCCCGCGCCTCCGCCACCGTCGCCGTCAGCATTACCAACGTCAACGACCCGCCCCGCTTCATCAGCACACCGGAGGTATCCGCGACAGTCGGCCTCACCTACACTTACGCCATCACTGCCACCGACCCCGACGAGGACCCCCTGACCATCACCGCGCCCGTCCTGCCGTCCTGGCTCACCTTGACCGACGTCGGGGACGGGACCGCCGATCTAGAGGGCGTCCCGGACATCGGCCTCACCGGAGATTATTCCGTCGTCTTGCGGGTCGTGGATCCGTTCGACGGCTTCGCCATCCAGCAGTTCGCCATCGCCATCACAGCACCGCCGCCGCTCACTACGCGCGTCTACCTGCCGACGGTGTTGCGCTGAGTGCCTTTTCCCCAAAACGAACAGGGCCGAGCCCTATCACGGGCCCGGCCCTGTTTGCTTGCGACCGCTTCGCTACTTGCTCTTGACCTTGATGACCTTCGGCTTCGTCTCCTCCGCTTTCGGCAAAGTGAGCGTCAACACGCCGTTCTCGAACACCGCCTCGGCCTTCTCCGCCTCGACGGGCACGTTCAGCGTCAGCGTGCGGGCGAACGCGCCGTAAGGACGCTCTTGGAACAGGTAGTCCACGTTCTCCAAAGGCGGGCGCAACTCGCCGCGGATGCTCAACGTGTCCCCTTCGATGGAGATGTTCACCTCATCGGGGGTCAGCCCCGGCAGCGAGGCGACGATGACGATCTCCTCCGGGGTGGTGTACACGTCCAACGGCAGGCGGAAAGGCCGCTCCGGTGAGCCGACCGGCTGGGTAGTCCGCACGGGACGGACGAAACTATCCTCGAACAACTGATTCATCGCTTCGCGCAGGGTCATCATATCGCGCCACGGATTCCAACGGGTCAGAGTAGTCATTCTCATCACCTCCTTTGAGTCCTACTTGGCCTTCACCTTGATGGACTTCGCCTTGACCTCTTCGGCCTTCGGCAGCCGCAGCGTCAACACGCCGTTCTCGAACTCCGCCTCGGCCTCGTCGGCCACGACCGGGATGGGGATGGCCAGCGAGCGGCAGAAGGAGCCGTAACGCCGTTCGCGGTAGATGTAGTTCTCTTCCTCGACATCCTCCTCCGCTTTCGTCTCCCCTTTGATGGTCAACACGTCGCCGGTGATGCTGATCTCCAGGTCGTCGGGGTCAACGCCGGGGATGGCGGATTTGACGACCACCGCGTCATCGGTCTCGTACATATCCACGCTCAGCGCCCCCTCCGCCGGAGCCAGCCACCCGCTCCGCGGACGCACGATGCTTTCCTCGAACAGACGATCCATCGCCTCTCGCAGGCTGATCAGGTCATTGAAGGGTTCCCAACGCACCAGATTTGCCATTGCTCTCACCTCCTGTTACTTGGGTTTTTCCTCAAATGCGCCCGTATTATCCATGATGACCGTTAGAATCACGCTTGAGGAACGTTAGAAATGCGTTAGAAATTCGCACCTCACCCCTCCGTCTCGTAGAGCAACAGCACCACCTCGCTCCCGCCGACGCGCTCCCGCACGAGGCGGACGGACAGTCCCGCCCGCTGCAACGGTGCTCCTGGCCCGTCGGGGAGCAGCGTGTCCTGCCCCGTGACCCGGTAGAGCCAGCGGATGAAACGGGCCAGCGGGTTGCCGCCGACCATCCGCGCCCCGGCGACGACCACCAGCCGGCCGCCGGGCCGCAACACCCGCCGCGCCTCGGCGAGCGTCTCCGGCGCGAAGATGAACTCGGTGGGGAAGGTGGCGACCAGACTGTCGAAACAGCGGTCGCGGAAGGGGAGCGACTCCGCCCGCGCCCGCACCAGCGGCAGCGACAATCCGGCCCGCCGCAACCGCCGCCGGGCCAGTCGCCCCATCTGCGGCGAGAGGTCGAGCCCCACCGGAGACCATCCCCGCTCGGCCAGCGTCACCAGCAGATGTCCCGGCCCGTGAGCCAGTTCCAGCACCCGCTCCCCGCGCAGGTACGGGATGGCCGTCCGCCCCCAGGCCCGCCACTGCCCCAGCGAGACCAGTCCGGCCACCAGGTCGTAGGTGAACGCCGCCTCGTGGTACAGCAATCGGAAGAACAGCCGGATGAATCCCCACCACAGACGCGCTCCCATCCCTGACCACCTCCTCAAACAGAACACCCCCGCCATCGCAAAGATGGCGAGGGTGCTCGATTGCGTGTGCCGTGTCAGGACAACTCACTCCTCCGACACGATCGTCGCCTCCACTTCCTCTTCTTCCGCCGCGCCGGGCTTGACCCAGGTGGTCAACTCCAC
>JALWUZ010000575.1:0-322 GCA_027079895.1 Anaerolineae bacterium | reverse complement strand
GAAACTGTTGGCCGGTAGTTCGCCGCTGCCGTAGGCCATGTTCACCACCCGCGCTTTGACCGTCAGCGTCTTGGTGTCCAGGACGATCTGTTTGTCCGGGCCGGCCAGCACCGGCTCCCCCTTCGGGGCCAGTTTAGCCCGCAGCGCGTCGTCGTTGAAGGCGTACTCCGACATCAGCACTTTGGTCACGGTGCGAATGTCGTTCTTGTCGAACAGCCAGATCTCGAAGGCGGTGACTTTGTTGGGAGAGCCCACCCCGATCGTCTCCGAGATGCCGACGCCGCACTCTCCCATGAACTCGCCGCTCTCCAACTCGATGCTA
>JALWUZ010000574.1 GCA_027079895.1 Anaerolineae bacterium | reverse complement strand
GGTCATCACCCTGGCCGAGATTCGCGAGGCCGACGCCGAGCCGTACCGCGCCTTCCCCCGCCACACCCCGAACCCCCCGGGCCATCCCGCCCAGCACCGTCCCGCCCCCCTGGATGTAGGCGTACAATCCCTCCATCTCCGCCTTGCCCAGGCGGAAAGGAGCCCGCCCCACCAGATAGACCAGCGCGTACCCGGCCAACTCCGGGCCCAGGGGCACGTCGAAATCCACCGCCAGCCGCGCCCGCCCGTCCCGCACCCCGGCGCGGGCGCAAGCGCGGGCGACGTGATCCATCCCCGCCCCGTGACCACTCTCAACCGCGCCGTCGCCGACGTAACAGACCGCCACCCCGAACACCTCCGTCGGCGCGGCCCCGACCATCCGCCGGTAACGCAAGTCCACCTCGTTCGGAGCCGGATGGGCCGCGTCCTGGGCGTCGGCGATGACCGCGTCGCGCCCCTGCCGCCGCACGCGGGCCAACTCCACGCCGGGAATATCGGGCCACGTCGGGCGGGCCTCCAACCCGAACTCCGCCTGCACGTACAGCGGCCCGTCCTGCTGCTTCCCGTCGGCCCTGGGACGGCTCTCCCCGTAACTGAGGATCAGGTAAAACGTCCCCTCCGCCCCGCGACCGAGGTCATAAGTCACCGGCTCCTTCAGCACGATGACCTGTCCGGCGGGGTCCACGGCGACGCCGGGCAGAACGCGCACCGCCGTACTCGGCGGGTCGGTGGCGACGACCTCCAATCCGGTGACCACCCCCGCGCCGTGATACAGCGACTCGTGGAACCGCTGCCGCAGCCGGTGATACTCGTGCGCCTCCTCCCAGACCGCCGCCGTCACCGCCATCCCGTCCACCGGCTTGATCCTCCTGGTGGGAAACTCTCGCTGCCAATTGCCTGTCATACTGTCCCTCCCATCCCCCTGCCGGCCCAACCCGGCGGGCGGCTACTTCTCCAAAACCAACTCATACCGCGTATGCGCCGGCTTCTCCCGCTCGATAATCCGCCGCACCGTCCCCTCCCACCGTTCCGCCGACTCCCCCGGCGGCAGGCGCAGGAAGACCGCGAAAGTGTGCGGCTTGTTCCGCCGTCCCAGCGCGATACCCATCCCCAAC
>JALWUZ010000573.1 GCA_027079895.1 Anaerolineae bacterium | reverse complement strand
CCGTATGTGCGCCTGGGTTTGGGCCTTATGCCCAGGCGCACATACGGGGGGCGCACACGTGGGTAGGGCTTTTCAACGTTTTAACATTTGACGGGTGGACAAGGTGGTGACCCGGCAATTGAGCCGTCGCATTCGCTGTTGGAGGGCGCTGGGTAGGCGATGGCAGTGCCATCGCCTACCCATTTGACCGTAAGCATAAGAACTTTGAAAAGCCCTAACACGTGGGTGCCCCACCTTGCCTTTCTTTGAGAAAAGAGGTACAATTTCTTGCCAACTGCCCACTAAACGGACGAAATTATGAACTACTCGGACAGCATCGCTTACCTTCACAGCCTGACCGATTACGAAAAGACCCGCATCCAGCGTTATACCCCGGAGACGCTCGACCTCTCACGGGTGGAGCGGCTTCTGGAAGCGGTGGGCAACCCGCACACCCGCTTCCGCTCCGTCCACATCGCCGGCACCAAGGGGAAAGGCTCCACCGCTGCCCTCTGTGAGTCCTGCCTGCGGGCCGCCGGGTATCGCACCGGTCTTTACACCTCGCCCCACCTGCACACCTTCTGCGAGCGGATTCAGGTCGCCGGACGCAAGATACCCCGCGACGAGGTCGTCGCCCTCGTCGCCGAACTGCGTCCGGTCATCGAGCGGATACCGGGAGTGACCACCTTCGAGGCTATCACCGCTTTGGGATTCCTCTACTTCGCCCGCTCCGGGGTGGAGGTCGCCGTTGTCGAGGTGGGGCTCGGCGGGCGGCTGGACGCTACCAACGTCATCACCCCGGAGGTCTCCATCATCACTTCCCTCAGCCTCGACCACACCTATCTCCTGGGGGACACGCTGGCCTCTATCGCGCGGGAGAAGGCCGGGATCATCAAGCCCGCCGTCCCGGTCGTGAGCGCACCGCAGCGGGCCGCCGCCATCAAGGTCATCGAGGCCGTCAGTCGGGAGCGGAACGCGCCGCTGGTGGAGGTGGGGCGCGACTGGGACTACGAGCCCGGCTCCGCCGACTTCGACGGGCAGCAGTTCACCGCCCGCCGTCACGCCGCCGAACCCTCGCCCCTGGACGGGGAGTACCGACTGCCGCTCCTCGGCCGGCATCAGTTGGAAAACGCCACCAGCGCCATCGCGGCTCTCGACATCCTGCGCGGGCGCGGCTTCGACCTCCCCCCGGAGGCGGTGCGGCAGGGGGTCGCCACCGTCCGCTGGCCGGGACGGTTGGAGATTCTCCAGCGCGACCCGCCGGTCGTCGTGGACTGCGCTCACAACCCCTACTCGGCCCAGGTGCTCCGGCGAGCCCTGGAGGAGTGGTTCCCCGGCCAGCGGTGGATTCTCATCTTCGGCGCGTCGCACGATAAGGACATCGCCGGCATGCTGCAGGCGTTGCTCCCCATCAGCGAGTATCTCATCGTCACCCGCTCCGACCACCCCCGGGCGGCCGCGCCGATCGAACTGGCCGACCTCGCCGCCTCCGTCGGGGGCGGGGCGGAGGTCAGCGTCAACGTCAAGAAGGCCCTCCGGCGGGGGCTGAGCCTGATGAACCCCGGCGACGGGCTGCTCATCACCGGCTCCATCTTCGTCGTCGCCAACGCCCGCGAAGAATGGGGCGCACTCGTTTCAGATAAGGATTAGATATGATGTCAGACACACCATCCAAAGACTGGTGGCTGCCGGCCGGCTGGCCCCAGGGAACTCCCTTTTTCCCCGAAGGAATCGAATTTGATGAGATTGACGAGGAACTGCTGCGTCAGGAACCGGACGGGGTAATCGAAGCCCCCCTCCTGCCACTGCCGGACCTGGTCATGTTCCCCCGGATGCTTACCCCGATGTTCATCGGGCGCGACCGCTCCATCGAGGCGATCGAGGTCGCCAATGAGCGAGGCGAGTTCCTGATCACCGTCGCCCAGCGGGACGCCGAAATCGTCGAGCCCGGCCCGGAGGATCTGTACACCGTCGGGACCGAGGTGGACATCGGGCGTCTGCTCCGCCTCCCCGACGGCACTGTCAGCATGCTGGGACAGGGTATCCGGCGGGTGCAGATTATCGAGTACCTCCAGACGGAGCCTTACATCCGCGTCCGCGCCCTGCCGATCTACGACACCGGGTACGAGAACGCCAACGTCGAGGCCCTGATGAGGGCTACGCTGGCCCTCTTCGAGAAGATCGTCCAGTTAGACCGCAATCTGTCGGATGAGGCCTACGTCTTCGCCATGAACGTGGACGACCCCGGCTGGCTGGCCGACCTGATGGCCCAGGCCCTCAACTTGAAGGTCGCCGAGCGGCAGGACATTTTAGAGACGTTGGACGTGGCGGCCCGCCTCCAACGGACCAGCGTCCTGCTGGCGAAGGAACTGGACGTGCTCGAACTGGAGAATCAAATCCACTCCCAGGTGCAGCAGGAGTTGGATAAGTCGCAGCGGGAGTACTTCCTGCGCGAGCAGATGAAGGTCATCCAGCACGAGTTGGGGGAAGGGGACGTTTACACGCAGGAGGTCAACGAACTGCGGGAGCGCATCGCCGAGATGGACCTGCCTGACGAGGTGCTGGCCAGGGCGAACAAGGAGTTGGACCGCCTCTCCGCCATGCCGCCGATGTCGCCGGAGACGGGGATGATCCGTACTTACCTGGACTGGCTCATCGAACTGCCCTGGACGGAGGCCACCGAGGACAACCTGGACGTCAAGCACGTCGAGGAGGTGCTGGAATCGCGGCACTACGGTCTGCCGAAGGCCAAGGAGCGCATTTTGGAATACATCGCCGTGCGCCGATTGGCCGCCGACAAGATGCGCAGTCCGATTCTCTGCTTCGTCGGGCCGCCGGGCACCGGCAAGACCTCGCTGGGCCGCTCCATCGCCGAGGCCCTGGGGCGCAAGTTCGTGCGCGTCAGCCTGGGCGGGGTGCGGGATGAGGCGGAGATTCGCGGCCATCGGCGCACTTACATCGGAGCCCTGCCGGGGCGCATCATCCAGACTATGCGCCGGGCCGGCACCATCAACCCCCTCTTTATGCTCGACGAGGTGGACAAGATCGGGCTCGACTTCCGGGGCGACCCGGCGGCGGCCTTGCTAGAGGTGCTCGACCCGGAGCAGAACAACGCCTTCTCCGACCACTACCTGGAAGTGCCCTACGACCTCTCGAAAGTGCTCTTCATCACCACCGCCAACATCCTCGACCCCATCCCCCCGGCCCTCCAGGACCGGATGGAGGTCATCTACTTCCCCGGCTACATTGACGAGGAGAAGGTGGAGATCGCCCGCCGCTTCCTCATCCCCCGGCAGGTCGAGGAGCACGGTTTGGAAGATGTCGAGTTCCGCATCACCAACGAGGCCCTGCGGGCCATCATCCGCGAATACACTTACGAGGCCGGCGTGCGCAATCTGGAACGGCAGATCGCCAAAATCTGCCGCAAGATCGCCCGCCGCATAGCGGAGGGGAGCAAGCCGCCCCGCCGGATTACCGTCCGCTCCCTGCAACAGTACCTCGGCCCGCCCAAGTACATCCACAATCAAATCGAGGAGCAGGACGGGGTCGGGATTGCGACCGGAATCGCCTGGACCGAGGCCGGCGGCGACTTGATGCCGGTCGAGGTCGTCCTGATGCCTGGCAAGGGCTCGCTGATGCTCACCGGTCAACTGGGAGAGGTGCTCCAGGAGTCGGCGCAGGCGGCCTTGAGTTACACCCGCTCCCGCAGCCCGGAACTCGACATTCCCTCTAACGTGTTCGACAAGGTGGACATCCACATCCACCTGCCGGAGGGGGCCATCCCGAAAGACGGCCCCTCCGCCGGAATCACCATCGCCACCGCCCTCATCTCCGCTTTCACCGGGCGGCCCGTCCATCACGACGTGGGGATGACCGGCGAGATCACTCTTCGGGGCCGGGTGCTCGCCGTCGGCGGGTTGAAGACCAAAATCCTGACCGCCTACCGGGTTGGCCTGAAGAAAGTCCTGATTCCCAAGAACAACAAGAAGGATTTGGTGGAGATTCCGCGCCGCGTCCGGCGGGCACTCGACATCGTGCTCGTCGAAAACATGGAGGAAGTGCTCGACCTGGCTCTCGGCCCGCCCCCGCCGGAGCCGGAGCAGGAAGAGGAGGCGGCGGAGGCAGAGGCGGAGACGGAGCAGCCACCCGAACAGCCATCGGAGCAGGGCGAGGAGGCACAATCGCAATAGACTACGGCACGAGATGCCATGTACCTTGAGCCCACCATCCAGCGCAAGAAGAAACGCCGCTCCTCACCGATCCGAGTGGCGATCCTCCTCGTCCTCATCGGCATCGGGCTCTATGTCTACGTCTTGATCAACCAGGGGGAGGTCGAAAGCCCCTTCACCCCCACCCCAAC
>JALWUZ010000572.1 GCA_027079895.1 Anaerolineae bacterium | reverse complement strand
TCCCCACGCCGGGGTGTGGGAACGCGAGCGTCACGCTCGCGCTCCCACGCTCTGCGCGTGAGCGGGGGCGGCGGGCATGTTGCCCGTTCACCGGCGACGGATAAATCCGCCGCCTGGGTTTGGGCCTCAGGCCCAGGCAGCGCATTCCATGCGCTGCCGCCGGAGGCCATCACGCCTGTTCACCGGCGACGGCTAAATCCGCCGCCTGGGTTCGGGTCTCAGCCCCAGGCAGCGCATTCCATGCGCTGCCGCCGACCTCTGACTAAACGAAACCCCCGTCCCACATCGGGACGGGGGTCAATGTATGCCTCACGTCGAATCGGCCTAGTACTCCGGCATAGGCGGCGTGGCGGCGGCTTTCTCCTCTTCGGGGATGTCGGTGATCAACGCCTCGGTGGAGAGCACCATCGCCGCGATGGAGGCGGCGTTGGAGAGCGCGCCTTTGGTCACTTTGGCGGGGTCAATGATGCCGGCCTCCACCATGTCCACGAACTGGCCGCTCAGCACGTCGTAGCCGATGCGCGGGTTGTCCTTCTCCTTTTGGATCCGCCGGATGGCGTCGAGGATGACGGCCCCGTCCTCGCCGGCGTTCTCGGCGATCTTGCGCACCGGCATTTCGAGGGCTACCCGCAGGATGTTGACGCCGGTCTGCTCGTCGGGGTACTCCATCTTCACCTCGTCCAGGGCGGAGACGGCGTTCGCCAGGGTGACGCCGCCGCCGGGCACGATGCCTTCCTCGACCGCCGCGCGGGTGGCGGAGAGGGCGTCCTCGACGCGGTGCTTCTTCTCCTTCAACTCCGTCTCCGTCGCCGCGCCGACGCGGATAATGGCGACGCCGCCGGCCAACTTCGCCAGCCGCTCCTGCAACTTCTCACGGTCGTAATCGGAGGTGGACTTTTCGATCTCGACCCGGATCTGCTCCATCCGGCCCTTGATCTCGGCGTCGGCGCCGTGCCCGCCGACGATCGTGGTGTCGTCTTTGGTGGAGACGACCTTGTCGGCCCGGCCCAAGTCCTCGATGGTCGCGCTGTCCAGTTTGCGGCCCTCCTCCTCGGTGATGACGTGGCCGCCGGTCAGGACGGCGATGTCATGCAACATGGCCTTCCGCCGGTCGCCGAAACCGGGCGCCTTGACCGCCAGGCAGTTGAGCATGCCCCGCAGTTTGTTCAATACCAGCGTCGCCAACGCCTCGCCGTCAATATCCTCGGCGATGACGACCAAATTGCGGGCGCCGCGCTGCACCAGTTTCTCCAGGATGGGGACCAAGTCCTGGGCGGCGGAGATCTTCTTATCGTGGATGAGGATGTAGGGCTCCTCGATGACCGCCTCCATCGCCTCCGGGTTGGTGATGAAGTAGGGGGAGATGTAGCCCCGGTCGAACTGCATGCCCTCGACGTACTCGGTCTCGAACTCCAGCCCCTTGCTCTCCTCGACGGTGATGACGCCGTCCTTGCCGACCTTCTCCATCACGTCGGCGATCAGTTCGCCGATGTCGCGGTCTTGGGCGGAGATGGCGGCGACGTTGGCGACCTCGTCACGGCCCTTCAACTCGATCGCTTGGTCGGCGATCGCCTTCACGACGGCCTCCGCCCCGGCGAGGATGCCCCGCTTGAGCAACATCGGATTGGCGCCGGCGGCCACGTTCTTCATCCCCTCGGTGATGATGGTGTGGGCCAAGAGCGTGGCGGTCGTGGTGCCGTCACCGGCGATGTCGTTGGTCTTGGTGGCGGCCTCCTTCAGCAACTGCGCCCCCATATTCTCGAAGGGGTCTTCCAGTTCGATCTCTTTGGCAACCGTTACCCCGTCGTGGGTGATGGTGGGTGCGCCCCACTTCTTGTCAATCGCCACGTTGCGCCCCTTGGGGCCTAGCGTGGTGACGACGGCGTTCGCCAGAACGTCAATGCCGCGCTTGAGAGAACGTCGTGCCTCCTCACCGAATACCAATTGCTTTGCCATGTCTCATTCCTCCTTAGTTGATTTCGTTTTGTGAGTGTGAGTTCTATTCGAGAATCGCCAGGATGTCGTCCTCCCTCAGGAAGAGGATCTCTTTGCCGTCCTCGGTCTTGAAAGAGGTGCCGGCGTACTTGGCGTAGACGACCTTATCCCCCACCCGTACTTCCAGGGGGATGCGCTTCCCTTCGTCGTCGCGGCGGCCGGGGCCGACGGCGAGCACGGTGCCCTGCTGAGGCTTCTCTTTGGCGGTGTCGGGCAGCACCAACCGTCCCCCGGCAAAGGTCTGGACTTCCTCTTCCAGCGGCTCGACGACTACCCGGTTTCCCAAAGGTTTGATGTTCAATGCCATTGCTCCCTCCTCTGACCTCCGACAGGGTTCTCGCTGGATACCGGCCTGGTTAGCACTCGCTGGTTTTGAGTGCTAACGCGGCGTAATCATACCACAACTTTTTAGCACTGTCAAGCGGCGGCTGATAACCCTGCCCCCGGCGACCGGACGCTCTCCGAGCCCGCTTTGAGTTTGCGCGAAACGTGCTATAATCCGGCGCGATGCAGGCCCAGATCGAGAACTTCCTGAACTACCTGGCGGTGGAGCGCGGCTACTCGCCCCATACCATCGCCGCCTACCGCAGCGACCTGGCCCAGTTCCGCGACCACCTGGCCGCGCGGAACGTCGTCACCTGGCGGCAGGTGCGGAAAGAGCACATCCAGGACTACATCCGCGACCTGCGCGAGCGGGAGTACGCCCCGGCGACGGCGGCCCGCAAAGTGACGGCCGTCCGTTCCTTCTTCCGCTTCCTGACCGCCGTCGAGGGGCTGCTGGACACAGACCCCACCGCCGCCGTCGAGCCGCCAGTGACGAACCGCCATCTCCCGCACCCCCTGAGCGTGGAGGAGATGGAACGGCTGCTGACGGCGGTCAACACGGACACCCCCCAGGGGCTGCGCGACCGGGCCCTGCTGGAACTGCTGTACGCCACCGGCATGCGGGCCGGCGAGGTCATCGGGCTGACGCTGGACGACGTTGACCTGGAGGCCGGAACCGTCCGCTGCCAGGGCAAGGGACGCAAGGAGCGCATCCTGCCCCTCTACGAGCGGGCCGCGGAGACGCTCCGGGCTTATCTGCGGACGGGCCGCCCGCAACTGCTGAGACAGCGCACCTCGGCGGCCCTGTTCGTCACTCGTTTGGGACGCCCGTTGACCCGGCAATGGGTATGGCGCGTAGTCCGCCGACACGCCCGCGCCGCCGGAATCGAGCGGTCGGTGACGCCCCACACCATCCGGCACTCCTTCGCTACCCATCTGCTGGATGGCGGGGCCGACTTGCGGACGGTGCAGGAGTTGTTGGGGCACGCCGACATCGCCAACACCCAGATCTACACCCAGGTTTCGACCCGCCGCAAGCGGGAGGTGTTCGACCGGGCCCATCCACGGGCGTGATTCAATCAACGGAGGGCGGTGATGTCTGAATTTTTTTCCTACTCCCATTTCGACGAGGCAGCGGCGACGATTCGGGAGCGAACTACGCTGCGCCCCAGGGTCGGGATGATTCTCGGCTCCGGCCTCAACTCCCTGGCCGAATCGGTCGCCGACGGGGTGACGCTCCCCTACGGCGACATCCCCCACTTCCCCGTCTCGACTGTGGAGGGACACGTCGGGCGGCTGGTCATCGGCCATCTGGAAGGCCAGCCGGTGATCGTGATGCAGGGGCGAGTTCACTACTACGAGGGGTACTCGATGGCCCAGGTCGCCTTTCCGGTGCGGGTGATGCAGGTGCTGGGGATCGAGGTTCTCATCATCACCAACGCCGCCGGCGGGCTGAACCCGGAGTTCCGCGCCGGAGAGGTGATGCTCATCAGCGACCACATCAACCTGATTGGGATGGGGGGGCTGAACCCGCTGCGCGGCCCCAACCTCGACCGCTTCGGGCCGCGCTTCCCCGACATGTCGGAGCCGTATGACCGGGAGTTGCAGGCCCTCGCCCGGCGCGTGGCAGCGGAGGAGCACGTCCCGCTGCACACCGGGGTATACGTCTGCCTGGCGGGGCCCAGTTTCGAGAGCCCCGCCGACCTGCGCTTCCTGCGCCTCATCGGGGCCGACGCCGTCGGCATGTCCACCGTGCCGGAGACCATCGTCGCCCGGCACGGCGGCACGCGGGTACTGGGGCTCTCCGGTATCAGCAACGCCCTGCCGGTGGCCGGTGCGCCGCCGGTCGAGACCACCCACGAGGAGGTGTTGGAGGCCGGACGGCTCCTCGTCCCCCGCCTGGAGACCATCATTCGCGGAGTGTTGGCAGCGTTATGACCATCCTGCTGCAATGGCTGGTGGCGCACGCCTGGTTCTTCTACGTGGCCTGCGTCATCGGCGTGACGATCTACACGGTACGCGCCCT
>JALWUZ010000571.1 GCA_027079895.1 Anaerolineae bacterium | reverse complement strand
GACCTCCACGTCAATCAGCAGTTCGTCGGCCCCCAGGTCGTAGGAGACTCCCTTGGGGCGGTTGTCGTTGTCCACGTCGTCCGTCAGGCCGGCGTCCAGGCCCGCGTCCAAAGCCGCGCTGGACGCGCCGATGTGGTAGTCTCCCTGCGCGGCGTCGAGGAAGTCCGGGTCGCCGTGGACGGGGTGGTTGACGGTGATGGTGCCCGCCCCGGCGGTCTCGGTGGTGCAGCCGTCGAACAGGGTGTACAGGAGGTAAACGGTGGTGCCGGAGCCGCCGTTGACGCAGGTCGTGTGGTTGGAGAAGATGGTGTTGGTGAAGTTGGCGGTGCTCCCGCTGCCGGCGATGGTGACGCCGTCGCCGGTGTTGTCGGCGAAGGTGTTGTGGCGCAGACGGCCCGCACTCCCGCCGATGGCGTGCAGCCCGGCCCCGCCGTTCCGGGCGATGATGGCGTTGTCCAGGCGGTAGGCGGTGCCGTCGAGGAGGAGGCCGTCGCCGGTGTTGCTGTAGACCCAAGTCTTGGCCACGACCAGGTTCCCGCCGACGGCGGAGATTCCCCGGTTGCCGCCGGCGATGTGCAGGCTGTCCAGCGTGACCGTCGCCGGGCCGGTGATGGAGACGCCGTCCGCGCTCCCCTGTCCGTCGAGGACGGAGGCATAGACGCGGGGGTCGTAAGTCCAGTCGGCTCCGTAGCCGCCGCGCAGGGTGAGCGATTTGGTGATGGTGGCGACGGCCCCGCCGGTGGTGGTGTACGTCCCCTCGGCCAGCAGGATTTCGTCGCCGGCGAGGGCCTGGGCGATGGCGTACTGCACCGTCCGGCAGGGGGACTCCGGGTTGAGGCAACTGTTGGCGTCGTCGTCGCCGGTGGGGGCGACGTAGCGGGGGCCCGCTTTGGCGGAGACGGTGTTCTGCACCGTGTTGGTGGCGGTGTAGTTGACCGTCGCCACGTTGGTGATGATCTCCCCGGCGGCAGTGCGCTCGGCGACGCGGACGGTGAAGGCGATGTAGGTGATCTTCCGCGCGGCCAGGGTGCCGTTCCAGGTGACGGTGTGGCTGTCGGGGTCGTAGTCCCCGCCGCCGCCGACGTTATCCTCCAGCGGGCCGACGTACTCCAGGTACGGGTGGAGGGTGTCGGAGACGACTGCGTTGTCCACGTCGTTGGTGGAGGTGTTGGAGATCGCGATGGTGTAGCGGAGGAGGGTTCCCGGCGGCACGCTGCCCGACTGATCCACCAGTTTGCGGAGCGCGAGGCCGTACTCGTAGGCCCCGATGTCGTAGCCCGCGCCCAGGGGACGGAGGTTGCCGTCCCGGTCGCTCGGCACCGTCGTGTGGGGGTCGCCGGTGTCCACGCCGGGGGAGGATTGGGACAGGTAGTAGTTGTCGTCCTCGGCGTTGACGAACTGCGGCTCGGCCTCGAAACTGTGGGTGCCGGTGGGGACGTTGGCGTTCAGGTCGTTCTCCCAGAACAGGTTGTAGTCCAGCGACGGTGAGCCGGAGGGGGCGAAGAGGCCGTAGCCGCTGTTGTTGGAGAAGATGGTGTTGCTGACGACGGGGGAGCAGCCGGCGATGTAGATGCCGCCGCCGGAGAGGGCCCAGTTGTCGTGGAAAGTGTTGTTCCAGACCGTCGGGCGGTCGGCGGCCCCGCCGGTCAGGTAGAGCCCGCCGCCGCTGCCGTTGTGGGTGGCGGTGTTCCGGTAGATGACGTTGTTCCACAGGCGGGGACTGCCGCCGCCGATGTAGAACCCGGCCCCTTTGTCGGCCCGGTTCTCGTAGATGGTGTTGGCGGAAAGGTCGGGGGCCCCGCTGCCTTCGTAGAGCAGGCCGCCGCCCCGGTCGTCGGCGGTGTTGGTGTAGATGAAGTTGTAGCGGACGGTGGGGGTGGCACCGATGGAGATGTAGAGCCCCGCGCCGGTGTAGGCTTGTCCGTGCCGGATGTGGAAGCCTTCGACGGTGGGGGCGGCTCCGGGGGCGATGTAGACGACCCGCCCTTGCCGGCCGGCGTCCAACACCGTCGGGTAGAGCATAGGGTCTGGCGTGGCCCAGTCGTTGGAAGCGGTGTAGCCGCCGCGCAGGGTGACGCTCTTATCCAAATAAACTACCTGGGTGTAGCCGTCCGTCACGTGGATCTCGGTGTAAACTCCCTGGGCGACGTGGATTTCGTCCCCGGCCAGGGCCTGGTCGAGGGCCTGCCCGATGGTGGCGCAGGGGTCGTAGGCCAGCGAGGTACAGTTGTTGTGCTCGTCGGTGCCGCCGGGGGTGACGTAGCGGGTGCCGGGGATGTGGTTGATGCGGGTCTCGTCCACGGCGACGACCTGCTGCGCCTCGAAGAGGGCGATGAGTTCGGTCCGTTCGAGGTCGTCGCCGGCGGCGTGGTCGGGGATGTAGATCGCCACAGCGATGCCGGAGTAGGAGTCGCCGGGGGCCAGCGGCCCGATGGTGGCGGGCACCGGCTGGACGATCTCGGCGTAGCCGAAGGTGCTGTGGGTGGTCAGGTCGTAACTCATCGTGTAGTTGCCGGAGTTGGTCAGGATGTGGGTGTAGGTGATGACGCCGCCGGGGTCGGCCTGGCCGATGCCGTCGGGGGCGAGGCGGCCGATGGTGGCGTCCGCCTCCGGCCCTACGGTGGTGACGTCGCGGGCGGTGTCCCAACTGCCGACGGAGAGGGAGCGGGCGGTGACGGTGAGCAGGTGGTCGGTGTAGGCCGGGATGTCGGGGCTCACCGGCGGGACGGTGATTTTGGCGGTGACGGTGAACGTCTCCCCCGGCGGCAGGTTGTAGACGGCGGTCGGGAGTATGGAGTAGGCCCAGGTGAAGTTGTCGGTCGCGGCGAGGGAGTAGGAGTCGGTGATGGCTCCGCTGTTCTTCAGTTGGTGGGTGTAGGTGACGACGGTCCCCGGCTGGGCCAGGTAGTCCAGGTCGGGGAAGATCTCCACCGCGCACTGGTTGACGTAGACGGTGTCGGTGACGATGCCGGTGCTGGCGGTGCAGGAGAATCCCCTGGCGTGGGCGGTGATGACGACGGTATTGGTCAGGGCGTTGGTGCAGATGGGGGTGGTCGCCGGAACGGTGACGGTGATGGCGACGGTGGTAGCCTCCCCGCTGGCCAGCGTCACTTGGGTGGGCGTGACCGCCAGCCCGAAGCCGGGCAGGCTGTTGAAACCGGAGATGTCGAAGGTGAAGGTGCAGTTGCCGGTGTTGGAGAGGAAGTGGGTGTAGGTAACGATGGTGGTGTGGGCTGCGTCGGAGGCGACGACGAACTCCCGCTCGTCGGGCGTGGGGTAGCCCTCCTCCGGGTCGGGGAAGAAGGCCGCCGGGCAGGGGGCAACGGTGACGGTGTCGGTGACGAGGGGGTAGGACGGCAGGCGGGAGTCGTTGGGCCACTCCGCGTACAGGAAGGAGACGACGTTTTGCAGGCCGCAGGGGGCCCCTTCGGGGATGGGGATGCCGACGTTGACGGTGGCTTCTTCTCCGTAGTCGTGCAGGATGACGCCGCCGGGGGAGACGTAGGCTTCCTCGATGATGGGCCAGATGTTTTCGGGGAGCGAGCCGGCGAAGTTGGGATGGTCGTACTCCTCGGCGACGTTGTTGTAGAGGTGGGTGAGGGTGTGGGTGAAGTAGGCGGTCTCGCCGGGGCAGCCGTAGGCCGCGCCGGGGGGCGTGAGGTCGGCGTCGGGGCAGATGTTGACTGCGAGTGAGTCGAAGGTCTCGTCCTGGGCCGGCGGCATAGCGGGGTCGCCGAGGGAGGTGGCGGTTACGTCGGTCAGGTCGGAGACGTAGTTGCTGCACCCGGCGCCGATGGCGGCCGGCCAGTTCACCTGGACGGAGACGAGGGCCTGTTTCTGCGGCCCGATAACGACGGTGGGGTCGGAGACGACTACGTCCAGGCCGTGCTCGCTGACGGCGACGAGCGAGAAGGTGTCGGTCCAGTTGCCGGTGTTGGTGATGACGTGGTAGAAGACGGCCGGGTTGCGGGGGAGGGGGTAGTAGTGGATGAAGGCGCCGCCCTCCGTCAGTTTCACGCCGTAGATGCGCTCGACGGTGGTCGTGTCCACCACCAGCCGGTTGATGGGCGGGGAGGCCGCGCTCATGGTGGCGGTGATGATGGAGATGTCCAGGGCGCCGCTGATGGCGTCTTCGGGGATGCCGACCGAGACCGGCAGGTCTATCGCCTGGTCGCCGCCGACGGCCACCGCCGCCGGGCAGGCGACCCACTCGCCGGCGCAGGTGAAGTTGATAACGGCGGTGTAGTTACCGGTGTTGGTGAGCCGGTGGGTGTGGATGACGGTGCTGCCGGAGGCGCCGGAGGCGGTGCTGTTGGGGGCGAACTCCAGGCCGTAGCGGCGGTACTCG
>JALWUZ010000570.1:3291-4349 GCA_027079895.1 Anaerolineae bacterium | reverse complement strand
TGCCCACTTTGCTCCGTTGGAGGTAGGTCACCTGGCCGGTGACGGCGTTGAGGACGGCGACCAAACGGGTCTTGGTGTTGGGCCCCGCTCGTTGCCAGGCACGAGGTTGCCCCTTCCCCCGTCGAGACCAGGCGCGAGCAAGAGTGGGCTGGCGGTAGTAGGTGAGTTCATCGAGAAAAAGCAACACCACCTCACCAGGCCGCTCAAAAGCCTCGCGATAGGCCAGCAAGATCCGTTGCCACTTGGCTCGATACTCCGGGTCGGGGCTGCGAATGAAATGCAGAGCCTGCTTGCGACTGAACCCCAACCGTTTGAGCACCTTGTAGATACCCGGATCACTGACCCCTTTCAGCCAGTCTAGCACTCGGCCAACGTCCTGCAAGCGCCAACGACTTCGGGGAATCCCATACCACCTCGGTGGTCGCTCCAACACCTGTTCCACCTGCTCCTTGGCCTCCTCCGCCTTCAGAGGGGAAAAAACGGGCTTGCGCCCTCGTCCCGGCCTGATCAACAACCCCGCCAGCCCTTCGGCCAAATAGCGGTTGATCCATTCCTTGACCGTCTCCGGCCTGCGCCGCCGAAGCAGCCCCTTCAACGCCACCTGGCGAATCGAGTTGCCAGCGCTCACCTTCAGGATGGCCGCCGCCCGCTCTCGCACGTAGGGCTTGGGATGGCGACGACGGGCAAATTCCAACTCCGCTATCTGTTCCTCGGTCAATCCCAGTTTGTACGCTGCCGGCATTGTTCCCTCCCTCACCTCCAAGATGGTCGAAGCTGGGCCCATTGTACTATATCGGGATTATTTTGTTAAGTTGCAATATGGTGGTTGCACGCTATAAATACGGAATATACTGAATCGACTGCGCAATTCTTATACATGCAAAAGGGAAATCAGGAGGGCTTATCGTGGGATGGAGACTGAAAGACAAAATATATTTCGGTCATTTCGCTGATTTTTGACAAAGGTTTCCAGATTTGGTATGCTTCCCCTCGTAGGACAAAACAGCGAGGAGGGAGCATAGACCATGATGGATGTTACCGTAGAACGAGTTGACGAC
>JALWUZ010000570.1:0-3281 GCA_027079895.1 Anaerolineae bacterium | reverse complement strand
ATCTGTTCCTCGGTCAATCCCAGTTTGTACGCTGCCGGCATTGTTCCCTCCCTCACCTCCAAGATGGTCGAAGCTGGGCCCATTGTACTATATCGGGATTATTTTGTTAAGTTGCAAAATCCGCTGCCGCAGGTTCCCACGCCGGAGCGTGGGAGCGAGCCTGTTCATACCGATATGATGCCACAAGTGGCAAATTACTGCAACCGATTGCTCTGGGTGACAGAGCGGGGGGCGACGTGCGGGCGGCGGCGACCAGCACCTCAGCCTCGGTGCTCATCTCAACACCACCCGCCCGTTGGGATGAGCGTAGAGGCTGTAGGCCAGGTAGGTGGGATTGCCGGGATGGGTCGCGCTGGTCTCCCGACGCGCTCGGCGCATCGCTGCGGCCAGGGTCATCCCCGGCTCCTGGAGGGCCTGGTAGAACGCCTGGGCAAAGGTGTAGGCCGGCTCGTCTTGCACCGACCAGAGGGGCGCGATCAGTGCCCCGACACGACAATCCCCCACCATCCTGGCTGCCCAGCCTCCTAGCCCGGTCAACGACAGCCCCCCTTGCCCCACCCGGCAGGCGTTCAAAAAGACCAGCGGACGGTCGGCTTGCAGGCGGCTCTGGGCCGGTCCTACCAGGTCGTTGGGCCGCAGCCGCCGCCCATTTTGTAAGATGAGGGGGGAATTGTCGGGGGCCTTGTCGTCGAAGTTGCCGTGGCAGGCGAAGTGCCACAGATGCACTGGTTGATCCCCTTCCAGCAACGCCTCCACACGGCTGCGCCGCGCCTCGGCCGGCGAGCGATCGGTCAATCTGCATTGGGCAGCCAACCCTCGTACCATCTCCCGCTCCCTTTGGGCCGCGCTCAGGCCCGAATCGGTGGGAACAATGCAGGCCAGGCTTTCGACCACGATCTCGGCCGCCGGCGCTGCGCCCCCGCTGACCCAGCGGCTCAGGTCGTACTCCAGCGAGAGGAAATCGTCGTCCACGCCGTCGTCATACGGCTTGACCAGTTCCCAGGGAATCCACGGCTCGTCCGAGACGATCTCGATGGTATGCACATGACCCCGGATGTGCTCGCGGTACTCGCGGCGCATCTCTGCATTGAACAGTTCGTTGTAGAGCCGCTGCCCGATCTTGGTCAGTTGACGGAACAGCACGTCCGGCGTGACCGTTCCTTTCGGCCCGTCGTTCAGAGGATAGCCGTCCACGTCCAGGCCACGGGAGAGGTTTTCGATCTCGCGGACGATCTGGTAGCGGTACTCGGCTGGGTCGGCACGCAGGCTCCCCCCCACGATGATCCGCTCTGCCGTATCCCGATAGTGGAGGGTGTAGGTGAGGCGGTTGTCTTTTGTGCATACCCGCAGCACCAGGTCGGGATGGGGGGCCTTATAGTCGCCCCAGTGGAGGGCCTGGGCCGGCAGTTTGGCCGGCGCGGCGGTCTCCCCTCCTTCCTGGGCGGTGAGAGTGTGGGTGACGCTGGCCAGCAGGTGGCTCTGGGAGTAAAAGTCAATCAGCACCGACTGGGTGCCGCTGCGGACGGCCCGCAGGTAAAAGACCACCGGTTCGCTGTCTTTTCCCGCTTCAACGCGCAGACTCTTGCCCGGCTCGCTCAGCAGTTCCGGGCCGCGCGGGGTGAGCACGACGCGAATCAGTTGGTTCAATTGGGCCTGGATTGCCGTCGCCTCTCGGTCGTCGGTGGGGGCGCGGGTCAGGCCGACGATGATGGGGAACCGCTCACCGACCACCGTCCGCGCCGGGCCGTAGATGTCGGTGTACCGCGTGACCGTGGGCGGCGAGAGAACAGACTCGATCTCGACGGGTGCGAGGGGTAAAGAAGTTACGCCCCTCACTTCGGCCTCGGCGAACTCGACAAGGCGGGTGCTGGGACCGGTCCGGCGCACCTGCTTCAGCATCTCAATGCCGCCGGGCAGCGTGCGGAGCAGTTTGGTGACGGTGATCGCTATCCTGGCTTGCTCCTCTTTGTCCGCCGCCTGTTGGAAGCGGCGCAGCAGGTCCACGATCCGCCAGTAGAGGGAGGGCCACTCCGCGCCGCTTGCTTCTTCCTGGGAGAGTGTGGGCCACAGGGCCAGCAAAGCCCGGATGGACGGGGGCAGGCTCATTTCGCACCTCCTGGGGAGGATATGGGCGCCGACCGTCCCGGTGGGCCGTTGTAAGTGAACGAGGCCCAAAAGTAGGGGTCGGCATAGGGTCGAGCGGCCGGGTCGTGGGTGACGACCACCTCGAACAGTTCGGCCAGCAGGGAGAAAGGCATGCGCTGCGCCGCCTCCCGGCGGGCCTGGGCGATGGCCTCGTGGTGCTCCAGATAGACCTCCAGGTCGGCATTGGTCAGGTCACGCAGCCAGATTTGGGCCTGACGCAGGGCCTGGATCGGCTCCGCGCCGCCCTCCAGCATCAACTCGTAAGTGCGAGTCATCAGCAGAGCGGTGCTGGCGTCGTCCACCGGCCAGAGCGTGCCGATGACCGCCGGCACGCCAGCCTGGAGCCACCCGGCCGGCAGGCCAAAGGATTCCTCCGGCAGGTTGCCAAAGTCGGTGATGGCGGTCTGGCAGGCGGAGAGGACCACCAGGCGGGCATCGTCCAGGGCGGTGAACTGGGGAGAGATGATGTCGGCCAGGGTGAGGGGAGCGTCGGCCAGGTGAAGGGCGGATTGAAGCGGCTCGTCGGGGCGGAAGGAGCCGTGACAACTCAGGTGGAGCAGCGTGGCCCCCGCCATCTGAGAGGTGAGGGCCCGATGGGTGGCCTCTTCCTCGTAGAGAGGTGTGACAGCCTCTGCCGGGAGGAGGTCCACGATGCTCTCCAATTCGGCCCTGGCGTAGCGGAGGCTGAGCGGCCAGCGGTTTACCAGTTCCAGCAGGTGGGTCAACGGCTGACCCCACCGCTGCGGCAGCCGGCGGACCAGCCGCTGTAACGTAAAGCCCTCGTGGACCAATTCCTCGGTGGGCTTGGCGACCATCTGCTTCAGGGCGGTCAGCAGATCGGCGGCCGTTTCGTCGGCGGGAAGAGCGGCGACCGCCTTCCTGATTTGGTCGTGCAGGTTGCGCAGCCCATCCACGGAGAGCAGGGGATTGCCCACGCCGACCAGTCGGAGGGGAGCATCCTCACGCTTGGCCATCCGCTGCCTGATCTCGCCCAGCGCCGTGGCTGAGGGGGCGTAGGCGACGGCGAATTGATCCAGGAAGCAGACCTCGCGTCCGTCGTGGCGGTAGCGGGCGGCGTGCAAGGGGAGAAGGGAGAGGCGGCCGGTGGGGATGAGAGTGACCCTCACCCCACCCCC
>JALWUZ010000569.1 GCA_027079895.1 Anaerolineae bacterium | reverse complement strand
TGTTGTAGGTGCGAAACACCAGGGCGCCGCTTTCCTCGAATACCCCATCGCCGTCGAAATCCCAGACCAGCGAGGCCAGCGATTGGTCATCCGAACTCGCCGATGCATCGAAGCTTATACTAACCAACGCCTGCGGCGCAGCGGGTAAATAGCTGAACGCGGCGACAGGTGGTATGCCGCTGCCGACCTGAATCGTAGCCCCCGCGTCGTCGATGTTGCCGCTGCTGTCAAACACCCGCAGGTGTACCCTGTAGTCGCCTGGCGTCGTGTAGGTATAGGTTGTCACCGGGTTGGCCGTGGTGATATCGACGATTCCGTCGTTGTTCACATCCCAGATATAGGTGGTGATACCCAGGCCGTCGGTGCTGGCCGAGGCATCCAGGGTGACGGGAGCGCCAGCGACCGGGCTGGCGGGGCTGTAGCTGAATGCGGCGATGGGCACGGTCAGGTTGGGGCCGCCACCGATACTGTTGCTTTCGTAGCTGAAACTGACCTGGCGGTTGGTGTTCATGTTTACGTGACAGACCTGCGCATAGAGGCCCAAAGTCAGCGCATCGCAACCGCTCCACACCGGGTTGGAAAAAACAATGGGGCCGGCATCCCTGGCCATGGTCACCGTGAGGGAGATGTTGGCGCCAGCGGTGTACAACCTGTCGCAGTTCTGGCGGCATTCTGAGGGATCCGGCGCGCTGAGAATCCGCAGCTCGTGGTCGCCGGTGAGACCAGGGCGGTTGAAATCGGTAATCGTCAGGCTCAGGCGGCGCTGGGTATCGAAAAAACGCGCCTCGCACTGGTGCTGCCCGTTCATGGTGAAGGTGAGCTGTTCGCTGGTCACTGGCAGTCGAGGGTCGCCCACCAGCGACCCGTTGACGCTGCAGCGCCATTGGTCAAAGGCGCGCCCGGCATCGGGAATGGCGGTCAGGGTAACCTGGGAGCCGTTATCGAAGGGCGCGTCGCAGCCCACCAGTATGTTTTGTCCGCAATCGATGCCAGCCGGCGTGCTGGTGACCCGCCCCAGCCCCTGCTTGGTGATATTCACCCGACCGAGATTCGTGAAGCGGGCGGTGCAGAACACCTGGTCGAAATAGAGCCGCATACCCAGAAAGTCGCCATTGCAGGG
>JALWUZ010000568.1 GCA_027079895.1 Anaerolineae bacterium | reverse complement strand
GGGCGATGTTGTGGGGCGGGGCTCTTTAGGGGGGCGGCGGTTGTCGGTTTGCCATCCCTCCAAAACCGAGTATAATCCCCTCCCGTAGAACAAATCCATCTCCGACCCACTCCCCCTAAGGGCTCCGCCTATGGGGGATGGGCGATAGGGTGAGGCCGGAAACGGCCCCGCCTCCCGTGCTTGGAAAGGAGATCGGATGACAGGCTGACCGGCCGGCGTCCATCCTTCCAGGTGGACGCCGGTTTTCGCATCCGCCGTCCCCCGACCCGCTCCAGGCCGCAATCCACACCAGGAGGCCCACGATGAGCAAACGTCCGCTTTGGAGCATCATCATCCCGTTTCTGCTGCTGGCACTGACCGCCGGCTGCGCCCCTTCCACCCCGTCCGCCGCGCCGGAGACGGGCGGCAAGTTGATCATTTTCCACGCTGGCAGCCTGACGGTGCCGGTCGAGCGACTCTCCACTGCCTTTCAGACCCACCACCCCGACGTGACCTTCGAGACGGAGGCGGCCGGCAGCCGCACCACCGCCCGCAAAGTCAGCGAACTGGGCCGCGAGGCGGACATCGTTATGTCGGCGGACTACACCGTCATTGACAACCTCCTCATTCCCGACTTCGCCTCGTGGAACATCCGCTTCGCCCGCAATGAAATGGTCATCGCCTACACCGACCACTCCCGGTACGCCGACGAGATCAACGGCGACAACTGGTACGAAATCCTCACCCGTGAGGGGGTCATCTACGGCCACTCCGACCCGGAGGCCGACCCCTGCGGCTATCGGACGCTGCTGGTTTGGCAGTTGGCGGAGGAGCACTACGACGCGCCCGGCCTGTACCAAAAATTGCAGGCCCATTGTCCGCCGGAGAACGTGCGCCCCAAGGAGACCGACCTCATCGCCCTGCTCCAGTCGGGCGATATGGACTACGCCTTCGAGTACCGCTCGGTGGCGGTGCAGCACGGCCTGGAGTTCGTCACCCTGCCGGACGAGATCAACCTGAGCCGGGTCGAGTTCGCCGATTTCTACGGGCGGGCACAGGTGGAGTTGAGCGGCGCGGAGCCGGGCCAGACGATCACGATGAAGGGGAAGCCGATCGTCTACGGCATCACCATCCCCCACAAC
>JALWUZ010000567.1 GCA_027079895.1 Anaerolineae bacterium | reverse complement strand
CCCCCCACCCCGTCGGGCGAACCGCTGCGGGCCGCCCGCGCCCGCAACATCCGCACCGCCTCGTCGCCGATGACGAAGGCGTACCGGTAGGTGAACCCGACGGTGGCGACGAGCACCTTCGGAAGCCCCAAACTGCGCATCGCCCGCAGCAGGTCGGGGAAAGGGGTCGCGCCGGTCAGCAGCACCGCCATCTGCACCGAGAGGTAGGACTTGAGCAGCACGCTGACGAAACGGGTCAGGCCGGCGTCGCTGACGCTCACCGGCCAGCCCAGGACGCTCATCCGCAGCACGGGGCGGCCCGGCGTCGTGAAGATGATCGTCACCGCCGCCAGCGCGAACGGGAGGGCGATGAGCGACCGCCGCTGCACGGACAACATCCCCAGCCGCGAGAGGAGGACTGCGGCCCAGGCGAGGGCGGTCAGCAGGCCGAAGGCGGCCCAAGCCCCGTCGGGGACGAGAGCGGCGTCCACGATGAAGAAAACCGCCAGGGCCAGTTTCACCCGTGCGTCCAGGCGGTGGATGAGGCTGGCCCTGGGGCGATAAGTATCGAGGGCGTGGATGTGGAGGCCCATTTGCTATCGGAGATTACGCCCGGCGGTGCACCGGCGCGGCCTGACGGCGGAGACGGGCCAGGCCGAAGGCGGCCCCGGCCACGAGCAGCGTCCCCACGACCCCGGCGGCGATCGTCGCCAGAGCCGCGTTCGATATGCCGGGGAAGACGTAGTCGGGGATGACCTCGTAGGGAGCACCCTGGGCGGCCGCGATGAAACCGGCGTCCTCGGCGACCCGCTCCAACCCGTCGGGATAGGGGGAGGCCAGCGGCGAGAGGAACGTCACCGCCAGCGCGATCACCAGCCCGACCGCCGCCCAGCGCAACCCGCCGGAGGAGGCGGCCCCGGCTTCGAGCAGGTCACGGCGGGCCGTGGCGACGAACGCCAACGCCCCGACGGTGATCAGCCCCTCGCCGATGCCGATGAGGGCGTGGACGCCGGCCATCGCCGGGAGAGCGATGACCAGCGGGGAGGTGCCGGAGAAGGCGAGTTCCAGGGCGCAGGCGGCGGCGGCGACCACGACCGACCCCCAGGCAGCCAGGAACCCGGCGACGAACAGCCCCCGGCGGCGGCCTTTGAGCAACATCATCACCCCCCGGTAGATGCCGTAGCCCACCAGCGTGGCGATGAGGGCCATATTGACGATGTTGGCTCCCATCGCCAGCAGCCCGCCGTCCTGGAACAGGAGGGCCTGGATGGCGACGACCGTCGTCATCGTCAGGATACCGGCCCAGGGCCCCAGCAGAATCGCCGCCAGCGTGCCGCCGATGAGGTGCCCGGAGGTGCCCCCGGCGACGGTGAAGTTGAGCATCTGCGCGGCGAAGATGAAGGCCGCCAGGACGCCCATCAACGGCACCTGCCGCTCGCCCAGCGTCTTACCGCTGCGCCACAGGGCCAGGCCGACGCCGACCGCGGCCAAAATCCAACAGACCAGAGCCACTCCCAGGCTCAGAAACCCATCGGGGATGTGCATCGGAGCGGGAGAGGGGAGAATCTCACTGGCTAACATGGTTCGCGACCTCCTTGTGTGTTTGTGATTTGGAATGGAAAGAGCCACAAAGGCCGCCCGGCTTCGACCGGGTGTGGCCTTCATGGCCCTCGGCGGCGCAGATGGGACACGGGTAAGATTACTCGTGCTCTGTGGCTGACGGATGACGGCGCAGGTAGACCTTGTGTTTCAAGAAATCAATCATCTCGATCTCTCCCTGCACCAACTTCTGTTCGCCCAGCAGTCCGACCAGCAGATAAGCATTGTTCTCGTCGTCCGGCTGCACCCGGACGACATCCTCCATAATCTGCCGCTCGCTGCCGTTATCGCGGAGATAGACTTTCGCCTCGCACATCCGACCCTCCAAAGAAAAGGCCGCCACACCGGGCCGGCGGCCGGTTGGCGGCGATCTTCATGACGCCTGTCGCAGCCGACTTCATGTCGGCGACGAAGACTATACCACAGGGCGGCGGGGGTGTCAAGCACGAGTGCGGCGGCAGACCGGAGCCCCCCTAATCCCGCCCCCGCAGCACCAGCGGGAGGTACACGGCACGGCTCTCCGCCCACACGCGGAGCGTCAGCGGCAGAGTTTGGGGGGCGTCGAGCACAGTGGAGGGAATTGTGCCCACCTGGATGGCGGCGACGTAGAACCCCGGCCGATAGCCGGTCGTGTCCAGCGTGACGGTCAGCGGGTCGCCGGGCCGCCCGGCGGTGACGGCCAGCGTGGGGGTAATCTGCACGCCCAGGCTGCCGGTGCCGGAGGGCCACAGACCGCTCACCACCCGCGCCGTCCAGGTGAAGGCACCCCAGCCGCCGTTGAGCACCCGCACCGCCCCGGTGACGGGCCCGGCCCGCTCGACGGAGGCGGTGAAGACCAGCACCGGCGGCTCGACGACCAGGCGCGGAGTCGGCTCGACGACGGTCAGGCTGATGGGGACGTAGCGGGGCGCGTCCGCCACACCGCCGTGCCCGTCCGACGTGGCGGTGATGACGAGGCCGCCGTGGAAGAGCCCCGTCCGGCAGCCGGACGTGCTTACGGTGACGGTCAATGGCTCGCCCTGCCGCCCGCCGGTGACGGCCAGCGTGGGGGTGATGTCGCCGGGGCTGATGGTCGCCGTCCAGGTCAGCACCCGATAGCCGTCGTTGCCGATGAGGAGCGTCCCCGTGACGGCGCGGGATACGCCCCTGACAGCCCGCAGCGAGAGGGATTCCGGCGCGACCGTCAGCCGGGGGCCGAAGAAGCCGGGCCGCTTCTCCATCGCCGCCAGCGCGTCGTAGGCCAGAGTCGGTGCGCCGTCGTCGTTGCCGGGAGTGTACCGCCGCAGGGCGAAGTAACGGGCGTGGGCCGCGTTACAGTCCCAATTGTAGTGATAAGTGTGCCAATCGAGGTTCCAGACGAGCATGACCCCCATCCAGGGCCAGTGCTCGTCGGCGTAGCGGTAGGCGCGGGTGATGTAGTTCGCCTGCTGCACACCGGAGACCTCCATCCAGCCGAAAGTGGCCTCGTAATCCTCCTGACAGGCGGATGGCAGGTCGCCGTCCTCCCGCCAATCGCGCAGCCAGTTGAACTCGGTGGCCCAGAGCGGCTTATCGCCCAGGCCGTAGGCCACCAAGAGGTCGTGCATCACCTCCGCGCCCCGGAAGGCGAACCCGTTGGAGACGGCGGCGGCGTCCGTCTCCGGCGCGTAGGCGAACCCGTAGGGGTGATAGCCGAAAGCGTCGAAATACTCCCCCGCGCCGTGGAGGAACATCTGCCGGGCGTACTCCCGTTCATCCATCGCCCAGCAGTTGTTACCGTCCCAATCGTTGCAAGTGTCGGTGATCCGCCCCGTCGGCGCCAGCCCCGCGCTGACGACGATGGCGCCGGGGTCCACCGCCTTGATACGCTCGTGGGCCACCCGGAGCATCTGGACGTACTGGGCTGGGTCCGGGGGGGCGTTGTCCCAGAAAATCGCCAGATTGGGCTCGTTGCAGACCTCGTAGGCTTCGACGTACCCCCGTCCGGCCTGGGCGAGCGCGGCCACGTGCTCCCCCCAGGCGTCGAGGTCGCCCGGCGGCCCGGCGCACCGGATGGCGAAGAGCACCTGATAGGGCAACCGCTCGGTCGGCGGGCCGGGCTCGTACTCCTCCCACAGTTTGACCCACTCCACCCCCAGCGGGGCGAAGAGGGAGTCCAGGCTGCTCATCTGGCGGACGCTGACCCCGTATCCCAGGTGCGGCGGGGGCGGTTCCTGGGCCTGGGTGTGGGTCAGGGGGATGAGCATCCCCAAGCCGAGGAGGGTCAGAAGGTAGACGAGTGCCCGGCGGCCGGGCGGCGGCAGGGTGCGCATAGTCCAAAAAGGCGCGGATGGTCTGTCCGCGCCGAAATCGCTCCGGTGATCGAGACGGGAATGGGGTCAGGCGGCCGACGCCAGCCGCTGCTCGATGTACTCGACCGCCTCCTGGACGGTCCGAATCCCCCGCGCCTCCTCATCGGTGATGGTGCCGCCGAACGCTTCCTCGAATTCCATAATCAGTTCCACGAGGTCCAGGGAGTCCGCCTCTAAATCCTCGCGGAAACGAGACTCCGGTTTCACCTCCTCCGGCTCTACTCCCAACAGATCAACGACGATGTCTCTGATTTTCTCGAAAGTTTCTGACATTATCACAACCTCCTGATTTGTTTTGGAACGGCGGTATTCTACTCCCGGCGGTGAGTTTGTCAACTGCGGTTGACAACTCACGTCATTGCCGGTATCATACAGACCCGCCATAAATAACACCAACCGGCGGCCAGGGTTACGAGGAGTACAGGAGACGGATGCACAATCAACAGCGCAAGTTCGACCACATTCGGATCAACCTGGAGGAAGATGTCCAGTTCCAGAACGTCTCCACCGGGCTTGAGAAGTATCGCTTCATCCACCGCGCCCTGCCGGACCTCAACCTGGAGGAGGTGGATACTTCGATTACCCTGCTGGGCAAGCGTCTGACGGCCCCGCTGCTGATCTCTTCGATGACCGGGGGCACGCCGGAGGCCGGCGAGATCAACCATCGTCTGGCGGAGGCAGCGCAGGAGGCGCAGATTGGCCTGGGGTTAGGCTCCCAGCGCACCGCCATCGAAGACCCCACTCTGGCGGACACCTATCGGGTGCGCGATGTCGCACCCGATGTGTTGTTATTGGCGAACCTGGGCGCGGTTCAGTTGAACTACGGCTACGGCCCCGATGAGTGCCGTCAAGCCGTCGAGATGGTCGAGGCGGACGGGCTCATTCTGCACCTCAACCCCCTGCAAGAGGCCCTCCAACCGGAGGGGAACACCCGCTTCGCCGGCCTCCTGCCGAAGATCGAGGCGGTCTGCCGGGCCCTGCCGATACCGGTGATCGTCAAAGAGGTCGGCGGGGGCATATCGGAGTGGGTAGCCCGGCGGCTGCGGGACGCGGGGGTAGCGGCCATCGAGGTGGCCGGAGCCGGGGGCAGTTCCTGGAGCCGCGTCGAGATGCACCGGGCGCGGAACGAGAGGCAGCGACGGGTGGCGGCGGCCTTCGCCGACTGGGGCATACCGACCGCCGAGAGCCTGCTGATGGCCCTGCGGGGCGCACCCGGCCTGCCGATTATCGCCAGCGGCGGGATTCGGGACGGGATTCAGATCGCCAAATCCATCGCGCTGGGAGCGGTGGCGTGCGGCGTCGCCGGGCCGTTCCTGCGGGCCGCTGTCGAGTCCACCGCCGCCGTGCTGGAAGGGATCTCCGTCCTCGTGGAGCAGTTGCGCATCGCTATGTTCGCCGTCGGCGCGGGGGACATCGCCGCACTGCGCCAGACGCCCCTCGTCCGCGCCGAATGACCAAGCGGCAGGCGAATCCGCCGCTTGCCCATCGGCAACCTCCGCCGGCACAGGAGCGACCTATGGTCAGACGCATCGGAGTACTCAACTACAAAGGCGGCACCGGCAAGACGACCACCGTCGTCAACCTGGGAGCCGGCCTGGCCGCCCGCGGGCGGCGCGTCCTGGGAGTAGACCTCGACCCGCAGGGCAGCCTGGCGACCTGTCTGGGCGTGCGGTACACCTACTCCCTGACCCACATGCTGCTGGGACAGGCGCAGCCCTACAACTGTGCCGTTCACGCCCGGCCCAACTTCGACCTCATCGCCAGCGACAGCAGCCTCCTCCAGGCGGAGGGGGAGATGTGGCGCATGCGCGATAGCAAAGCCGCCCGCCAACTCCTCTCCAACCGGCTGCGGGAGATGGAGCACGGGTACGACTACGTCCTGCTCGATTTCTCCCCCTCGGCCAGCATTCTGAGCGAGAGCGGCCTGCGGTACGTCCGGGAGTTGATCGTGCCGGTCTCGATGGGCTACCTGGCGATGGTCGGCACGCGGCAGGTGATCGAGACTCTGCGCCACATCGCCCACACGCCCGGCTCCCACGTCCGCCTGTACCTGATACTCCCCACCCGGTACTCCAGTCGCTTGAAGAAGGACAAAGAGGTGCTGTCCATCCTGCGGCACCACTTCGAGGAGCGGCTGGCCGACCCCATCCGGGCCAGCGTCAAGTTGACCGAGGCGAACAGCCATCACATGACTATTTTCGAGTACTCCCCCCGCAGCACGGGAGCGGCGGACTACACACGTTTGGTTGAGAGGGTGCTGAGCGATGGGTAAACAGGGCGAGGCAGAGGAAAAAGGCGTCTTGGGGCACGACCCCTTCGACGGGCTGGACATCTCGTGGCTGGAGGAGGCGGACGACACGGAGGAGACCGCCCCCGTCGAGGTGCTGGGGCACGACCCGTTCGAGGATTTGGAGGAGGATTGGGTCGAGAAGTACATCCCGCCGGAGGTGGAGCCGATCGTCCCCACGATTCGGGCCGAGGAGATCGAGACCGCCGCGCCGGTGATGGCGGAGGCGGGCCTGGAGGCCGTCTTCACCGAAGAAGCGGTGAGCGCGGTCCCGGCTCCGCCGCCGGTGCGGCCATCGCCCCCGCCGCCGGCGCAGCCCGCCTCGCCGGTACAACCCACTCCACCGGTACAGCCCGCCGTCCCCCTGCCGCCGCTAGTGACCTCCACCGCCAGGGCGACGTTCCACTTCCCCGCCGACTTCCTGTGGGGAGTCGCCACCTCCTCCCACCAAGTCGAGGGGGACAACACCAACAACGACTGGTGGGCCTGGGAGCAGGAGCCGGGCCACATTCAGGACGGGCAGGTGTCAGGGCGGGCGTGCGATTGGTGGGCGAACGCCGAGGCCGATTTCGAGCGGGCCGCCGCGCTGGGTCTGAACACTCTGCGCCTCTCGATCGAGTGGTCCCGTGTCGAGCCACGCCCCGGCGTCTTCGACGAGCACGCCCTCGCCCGCTACGCCCAGATGTTGCACGGCCTCCGCGAGCGCGGAATGGAGCCGTTGGTGACGCTGCACCACTTCACCAATCCGCGCTGGCTGGCCGAGCAAGGCGGATGGGCCGCGCCGACGACCGTCGGGCTGTTCGCGCGGTACGTCCGCAAAGTGGTCGAATCGCTGGGGCGGTTCTGCAACTTCTGGTGTACCGTCAACGAGCCGAACGTCTACGCCGTCAGCGGCTACCTGAACGGCGAGTTCCCCCCCGGCGAACGGGACGCGCGACTGGCGATGCGGGTGCTGCGCAACTTGTTGGCCGGGCACGCCGCCGCCTATCGGGAGATTCACGCCCGGCAGCCGAACGCCCGCGTCGGACTGGCCCACAACCTGCGCATATTCGACCCGGCCAACCCCCGCTCCCCGCTGGACAGGCGGGTCACGCGCTGGGTAGACCGGGCTTACAATCAGGCGTTGGTGACGGCCTTGACCAAAGGGGTCTGGATGTGGCCGCTGGGGTTCGGATTGGCCTGGAAACTGCGCCGCTCGCTGGACTGGATCGGGCTCAACTACTACACCCGCGACCTGGTCGCCTTCGACCGCCGGAGCCCGCAGACGCTCTTCAGCCGCCGGACGCACGCCGAGGGGGCCGAGTTGCTCGACGGCGGCTACGGCGAGTTCTACCCTCAGGGAATCTTCCGCGCCCTCCAACGCCTGTCCCGGCTGGGGCTGCCGATCTACATCACTGAGAACGGCATCCCCGACGCCGACGACGACCAGCGTCCGCGCTACCTGCTGACCCATTTGCACCAGGTCTGGCACGCGATTCAGTTCGCCTATCCGGTGATGGGCTACTACCACTGGACGCTGGTGGACAACTTCGAGTGGGCGCGGGGCTGGACGCTCCGTTTCGGGCTCATCGGGCTCGACCCGGCCACCCAGGCCCGGCAGCCCCGGCGCAGCGCGAGCCTGTACGCCGACATCATACGGAGCAACGCCATCACCCCCCCGATTATCGAGACCTACGCGCCGGAACTGCGGCCGGTGTTGCTGCCGGGAGGGTTGTAAAAGATGAAGAAGCAAGAGATCACTTTCTGCCCTCGATGCGGCGAGAAAATGGAGGAGGCGGAGGTCGCCGGCCGGATACGGAAAGTCTGCCCGGCCTGCGGCTTCGTCATGTACCGCAACCCCGTCCCCGGCGCGGGCGTCCTGGTGGAGATGGACGACGGCATCGTGCTGGTGCGTCGAGGGCAGCCCCCGTTCGTCGGATGGTGGGCCCTGCCGGCCGGCTACATCGAGGAGGACGAGAGCGTCGAGCAGGCGGCGGTGCGGGAGTGCAAGGAGGAGACCGGCCTGGACGTGGAACTGTTGGAACTGTTCGGCGTCTACTCCTTCCCGGAGGGGCCGGTGCAGAGCGGCATCATCATCTTCTACCGCGCCCGGCCCGTCGGCGGGGAACTGCGGGCCGGCGACGACGCCCAGGATGTCGGCGTGTTCCCGCCGGACGGCCTGCCGGAGAAACTGGCCTTCCGCACCCACCGGGAGGTACTGGCCCGCTGGGTTCGGCTTCAATCGCAGGAGCCGGAGCCGCAGCCGCCGGACATCCTCATCCGCGAGGCTCTGCCGGAGGACGAGGCGGCGGTGCTGCGACTGCTGCCGCTCATCCCCTCCAACGCCGGGATGGACGACGCCGACCTGCGGGCCGCCGCGCAGCGTTTCCGCGAGCGGCTGGCGATGGACATCCTGGTGGCGGAGGTGGACGGAGAGGTAGTCGGCTTCCTGGCCCTCTCCTTCGTCCCGGTGCTCTCCGGCATGCGGGCGTTGATTGACGACTTGGCGGTCAGCCCCACCTGTCGGCGGCAGGGGATTGGGCGGGCCCTGGTCGAGGCCGCCATCCAGAAAGCCAGCCGCCGTGGCGCCAGCCGGTTGCTGGTGGACACCTCGCGCGGGGACGCCGCCGCCCGCGAGTTCTATCACGCCAGCGGATTCGAGGGAGGTGGCATCGCCCCGCTGAGGATTCGCTGAGCGTTCATAAAAACGCATGTTGGGCGAGTGGCGAGATTGGGCTGCTAGAAAAAGCAATCAACTCGACGTGTGTTGAGCACGCAGGCAATGGAAGGCAAGATGGGCAAACCGAGCAAAATCATCCGTGTACTGATAGCCGATGACCACCCCGTGGTGCGTGAGGGTCTCCGCACTGTCCTGGAAGGAGCACCGGACATTGAGATCGTGGGTGAGGCGAGGGATGGCGTGGAGACACGGCAAATGGTAGCAGAACTTCGCCCAGACATCCTGCTGCTTGACCTGGTTATGCCTGACTTGCGACCGTTCGAAGTCGAGGAGTGGGTACGTGCTAACTATCCGGAGACCATTACGCTGATATTGACGGCTCACGACCGAGATCACTACTTGGCGAAAGCGATTGAAGCCGGGGCGATGGGTTTCCTCACGAAGGATGAGCCTCCTCAGAAACTGGTAGAGGCGATACGCCGTGCCGTGCGTGGGGAGGTTCTCATCACTGGGGGGCAACTGGCGCGAGTGCTTTCCTGGCGAAGAGAAGTGGGCGAGCGGTGGGAGAGTTTGACCGAGCGGGAGCGTGAGGTGCTGATGTTAATGGTCGGAGGGCAGAGTAACCAGCAAATCGCTGAGATCTTGAGCATCAGCGAGCACACGGTAAGGACCCACGTTGGAAACATCCTGGGCAAGTTGGGTGTCGCTTCACGAGCCGAAGCAATTGCCTGGGCGTGGCAATGCGGAATAGTCGAGGAGATGAACTCTTCTGGTTGATTCGACCAGACATCTCTGGTCAAATGACCAGAAAAAAATGGTCGTTTTGACGATGACAGGTCCTTGAAAGTGTGGTAAGATGGATAGTGCCACCGGAGAGTCCGGTGCGCTACATCAACCATAGGAGATTTGAGATGCGCAAGTTCAGGTTTGTTTCGGTATTCGTGTTGCTGGCGCTGCTACTGAGCGCCGGGCCGGGTGCGGTGATAGGCCAGAAACCACCGCCAATGCAGAATAATTTGTGTACTGCTGCGGCCACACAGTCCATAAACGCGGATCTCCAGCCTGGAGTGTGGGAGTTTGTCGCGTACACCTATCTAGCCCACGCGGCTGAATTTCCGGATCCCAATGAACCGGTGGAACCGTTGCGCCTATATCTGGATGGGCAAGAAATTTTGCGCGCAGGAAAGGTGGACCAAGCAGTGGCACTTTTCAGGTCAGCAGTAGCCAACTACCCCGACAGCCGCCACGCTCATGCTGGACTCGGCTATGCCTTGTGGCAAAGGTATCAGCAGAGCCATGCCGAGGATGACTTGCGTGCCGCTGTTCAAGAGTTCGTCTTTGCCGATGAGATTGGGATAAGGTACGGGAGGGTCCATTACACCTACCAGGTTGCAATTGGATCAGGTCAGTTGGAAGACCCTGACGCGATGGACAGCTACTTTGAAAAAGCCCTGAAGAATGGAAATGAGCCATACCTGGCAAGTCTGGACTATGCCCGGGGGTTGAGCCTCCTCGAAGACCCCCGCACCGAGGAGTGGTACAAGAAGGCTGTTAAACTCCAGCCAATGGACAATGTAGACGCCCTGGCTTACTACGCTGAATGGCTCTTGGACCACGGGCGAGAGGAAAAAGTTTTACAAGTTCTCAGCCCTGATGCCCACATTGAGTATCTTCACTTTCTGAGAGGACTGGCCCAGGAGAAGTTGGGAAGGATACAGGAAGCCAGGGCGGAGTATCTGCAATACGTCAAGTACAGCGCTGTTGACCCTGCCCCCTCTCGATACCGCATCTCCGGTAGTCAAATTCAGACGGGCATTGTCTTTGATGACCAAATCAGTCCGCTTGGGATCGGGTGTAATGGTTACAATCTCCTTGCCAATGTGATTGAGTGCGAGTCTGGAGGAGAATCAGAAGGGGGGCAGCGAGCCGTTGGATGGACCATACGAACGCGGGTTTTCAAAGGAACCCTTCCTGGCTGCGTTTATGTCAACAACTATAGCTGTGGAACTGCCCTGTCCTGCAAATACGAGTGTGTGATCGCTCAAACCGGCCAGTTTGTTTATAATTGTGGCAGGACACCTGGCCCAACCTCCCGGCACGTTCGTTATGATGTCTATAACGGATACGCCCCAGATCCGACGACAGGCTATTGCCCCAGTGGGTCATATCAGGGGAGTGCCTGCAGCAGTTCAGTACATTGTAGCAGTGGCGGCACAAATGGAGCCAGCAGCAAGGGGCCAATGCGATTCTACAGTACCACGGGTTCCTGTCCTACTGGTGGAGGGTATAGTTGCTTGACCTCTAAGGACAAAATTTGTGGGAATGGGGGCTCTGATCACTGCTTCTACAATCGGCCATGAATCAGCGGTTAGGCAGGGGGTGAAAGGGCTCGTCCCTTTCGCCCCCCCCCGCCAAATGTGTGCTGAAAGGAATGACGATGAAGCGTCCACGTGCTTTTGTGGTTGTTGTCTTGATATCGTTCGGTTTGTGGTCCCTGGTAGTAGCTGGCTGCGCCCTGTCTGCCTCTACAGTTCCTCCGTCAACGACTTTACCCACAGAGGTACTCGTGTCGCCAACCCCTCCCCTGGCTTCCAGTGCTACTCCTCGGCCAACATCCCTCGTTCCGGTCCCTCCACCTATTGCCACTGAGGTCACATGGCGAGCCGCCCCAGCAGGTAGACTAACCGGCCAAATTGCAGTGAATTTGTATTCTCTGGCATTAATTGACCTGCAAGGGGGTTCGCCAAAATTCCTGGGGCCTCACCCCCCGACTTACTCCCAATTCTCCTGGGCACCCGACGGCAGCAAGCTCGCCTATTTGCTTCTGGCAGACCTGTGGGTTGTGGATGTGGAGACCCACCAGACCTGGAATCTGACCTATCGCGGTTGGTATGATGAACCGGAGCGCTGGGAACTTATGCCCAGTTGGTCTCCTGACGGCCGGTACATTGCTTTCACCAGCAGGCTGCTGGAGCCAAGGGAGTACGGTCAGACTGAAACGACTATGCACGGGGTATTTGGCGGTCAACTAACCGTTATCGGCGCTGATGGTTCTGACTACCGGGTGCTGGACGGAGAAACTGTCGCCCACAATCCCAGTTGGGATCCAGATTCTCAGCGGTTGGTCTATGCTTCTTCGGAGGGTGAGTTGTATATCTTGGACCTCGAAAGTTCCCAGAGGCAGCGACTATCCCCGGCCGATTACAGCCTCCCAGAGGGTATCTACTTCTCCTACGCCACTTGGTCACCCAAAAAAGAGGATCAAGTAGCCGTCTCCTTTTCTACTCGCCTCGAACCAGATGATGTGTCCGTAGAGCAAGGATGCGCTATCTTGAACATTAAAGACCACACCTCCAAGATCATCAAGCGTTACACTGTAAAACTGCTCTTGCCTTACGAAGGTATGCCGCCTGGTGAGACTCTCTGCTGTGGGGGGCCGGACATCCTGTGGAGCCCTTTGGGGGACCGCGTCCTGGTAAATATCAAGCCTCAACCCAGGACAGATTTAGACGCCAGATTGTTTGTCGTAGATGTCCGAGGGGGAGCAGAACAACCCCTAACTGGGGTGTATGGGGCCTACTCGATGGATTGGTCTCCCGATGGCCAGTGGGTGGCTTACGTTGACAATGGTGACCGTTCACTATGGGTGGTCAACCCCTCCAACCCCGTTGAGAAATACAAGGTTATGGCTCCATTCTGTTGCGAAGGGCCGGTAGCCTGGCGGCCATAGCCTCATTATGGGCTACCTGCGTTGAACGTGCAGTCGCGGGCCGAGGCTGTGGCGTGGCCCTGGGAGCACGAGCTGATGGAGAGCGAAAAACATACGAAAAGGCGGCAAAATATAACCAGAGGTATGGCGTTTCCAGAAAAATAACTGTCCTATGTTGCTCTCGCTGGATTGCCAAATCCAGCGAATTTTGGGCCAAAAGGCTTGGATTTGGCAATCCAAGCCGAGCGGGCTGGGTGGGATAATTTAAATTCTGGAACTCCCTATATGCAAAACCGCCTCGGATGTGGTAGAATTGATAGTGCCGCCGGAGAGTCCGGTGAGTGCATCAACCACGGGAGGTTTGAAATGCGTAAGGTGAAGTTCGTTTCAATGTTCGTGTTGCTGGCGCTGCTGATGAGTGCCGGGCCAGGTGTAGCGCTGGCCCAACCATTGCAGGGATGGATCACGACGACAGCTTATGATGTCGGCTATAGCCATTGGGATGGAGGGCCTCACTATGCTGCCTTCTTTAGCGGTGACCATGGCAAGAATCAGCATTTCTTGGGCACGGGTGGAGACGCTGCAACTGCGCCCTACAGCGGTGGCATTGCGGCCTGGGACTGGTATCCTCCCACCTGGCAGAGTCGGTTGCTGCTTCCCAAAACCTGGCTCGTTGCCGAGGCGTGGCGAGGGGCTTGGGTAGCCGACAATTACCTAGCAACTGTTTTCCACTAGTAAGATTATCAAATCTCAGCCGGAGGATAAACATGAAAAAGCGATTCTTATGGTTGGCAACCGTGTTCTTGGCACTCTCCATAATCATTGCCGGCTCCGTAGTGGCATTGGCCAAAAGTCAGAGACAGCCGGAGAACCCGCTGGCAGGACAAGTATTGCAGAAAGGTGATCTGCCTCAGGATAGCGAAGGATATTACGCAGGGCAGCTGATGGACGATCGTTTTCCAGGCCCCTTGTGCCCTGTCAACATACCTGTGCAGGTTGAAGGGTTCCTGGGTGGATACGAGATGAACGCCTGGTATCCCGTCACCTTACGTGATGGTAACTTGCAGGGCAAGCAAGGTGGAGCTTTTGTCTTAAATGTCGTATACCAGTACCAGGATAAGGTCCAAGCAGCGGAGGCCCTTGAGCGGCAACTGGAGTGGTTCCACAAGCAGGATATAGCAATGGAGGCGGAGGTACACCAGTTGGACTACGATGAATCTTTAGCTACTGCTAACGGTATGCGCGGGAGCGCGATGCAACTCACTTATACTCAGGAAAATCAAACCTGGGTGACCTACTGGTTCTTTGGCATCAAGGGTGACACCCTGAGGCTCCTCATGATAGATGGCCTGCCTGATCCAGCGACTAGGGAGGTTTTCAACGCACTAACGGCAAAAGTGATACAGCGCTAAAATCAACGAGCGAGGTAATAGAATCGTCTTTCGTTGTTCCATAAAGCAGAGCTTGAGCCCGACCTGTGTGTCGGGCTCTTTTATTTGGTCACACTGTGCTCTTTGTGGTAAAATGATACCTGGCAAAACTGACCGTAATAGTGCGGCTAACCCTGTGCTGTAACCCGCGCCACGCCTGATCTGCTTGCATAAGGAGGAACTAGGAATGAAAACCAAAGCATTTCTGATTGCCAGCGTCGTACTCGTGCTGTCGCTGGCCTGCAACCTGCCGCGTCCCACCGTAGAACCG
>JALWUZ010000566.1 GCA_027079895.1 Anaerolineae bacterium | reverse complement strand
TCAGGAGACGCTCATCCCGCCTCACGAAAGCGTAATACTGGCGCAAGAAACTCTGCAAATAGTCACACGCCAACGGCCCGGAGGTCAGGCTGGCTCCCTGATACGAGAAGAAAAACGGCACCACCGTTTCCTGCTCGAAGAACAGCCGCGCATGCACCCGCTTGAACAACTCCGTCTTCCCCAGCCGCCGCAGTCCAATCAACGCTGTCCCGTAAGTCCGCCGCCGCGCCGCGTCCATCGCCAGCCGGTACAGCAACTCCATCTCCGCGTCCCGATCCGTGAACAACTCATCGGGACAGGATGGGGGGAAGATGTAGCGTCGTTTCATCGCTCACCCCGCCACCGCGTCCAACATCCCGTACACCTGCCCCACGTCAATCACCCGCTGACCGCTGGCCTTGTTGGGACAGGCCGCCACGCACGCCCCGCATCCCTGACACAACACTTCGACCACCTGGGCGTAAGTCGCCCCCGGCTCCAACACCCGCGCTCCGAAGGGGCAGACCTCCACGCACACGCCGCACGCCGAGCACCGCTTGATGTTGACCGTCGCCACCGTCGCCCGCACCTCCAACGCCGGCTTGGACAACACCTCCGCCGCCCGCATCGCCGCCCCCTGCGCCTGCACGATCGTTTCGTCGCTGGAACGCGGCGAATGTGCCAGGCCGCACACGAAAATCCCCCGCCGGGTGAAGTCCAGCGGGCGCATCTTGGGGTACTCCTCCCGGAAAAACCCGTTCTTGTCCAGCGGCACGCCGAGCATCTCCGCCACATCCTGCGACTCGTTCGGGTCAATGCCGGTGCTCAACACCACCAGCCCGGCCCGCAGCACCACCTCCTCGCCGGTGATGGGCTCCCGCACCCTCACCGTCAGCCCCTCGCCGTCGGCCTCCACCTGCGGTTTGGCGTCCAACTCATACCGCAGGAACACCACCCCGCGCCGCCGCGCCTCCCGATAATAATCCTCCCGGAAGCCGTAAGTGCGCATCTCGCGGTAGAGCACGAAGACGTTGACCTCCGGGTGCGCCTCCTTGACCTTGAGCGCGTTCGTCACCGCCTTCGTGCAGCAGATTCGGCTACAGTAGGGCCGTCCCGGCTCCCGCGAGCCGACGCACTGAATCATC
>JALWUZ010000565.1 GCA_027079895.1 Anaerolineae bacterium | reverse complement strand
TAGTCGTCCGCCTGGCCGACCACGCCGCCATCGCCATCGAAAACGCCCGTCTGTTCGAGCAGGTGCGCCGGGCGAACGAGGCCAAGACCGAGTTCGTCTCCTTCGTCTCCCACGAGTTGAAGCAGCCGATGACCTCCATCAAGGGGTACACCGACTTGCTCCTCAGCGGGGCCGGCGGGGAGTTGACCGACGCCCAGCGCAGTTTCCTGGAGACGGTGAAATCGAACGTGAACCGCATGCGGACGATGGTCAGCGACCTGCTGGACATCTCCCGCATCGAAAGCGGGCGGCTGCGGCTCGAACCGGGGGAGGTCGCCATCGGCCAGGTGGTGGACGACGCGCTGCGCACCATCAGCCGCCAGATCGAGGCCAAGAATCAAACGCTGGTGGTGGAGGTGCCGCCCAACCTGCCGCCGGTGTGGGGAGACCGGAACCGTCTGGTGCAGATTCTGACCAATCTGGTGAGCAACGCCCACAAGTACACGCCGGAGGGGGGCACGATCACCATCCGGGCCCAGCCCTGGCCGGACGACGGCCGGCAGAAATTCGTCATGTGCTCCGTCACCGACACCGGAATCGGCATCTCACCGGAGGATCAGAAGCGGCTCTTCACCAAATACTTCCGCGGCAGCGACCCGGCGGTGCGCAACGTCGCCGGGACCGGACTGGGGCTGGTCATCACCAAAAGCCTGGTGGAGTTACAGGGGGGCGAGATCTGGGTGGAGAGCGAGGTGGGCAAGGGGAGCACGTTCTCCTTCACCGTACCGGTAGCGTAGCCCCCCGCACGAACACCCGATAATTCTGCAAACAAGGGGGCGGGGCGATGGACGATTTTCTGTCCGGGCAGGTATGCTTGGTCACGGGTGGGGCGCAGGGCATCGGCTGGGCCACGGCCCAGGCCCTGGCCCATCACGGCGGTGAGGTCTACATCGGCGACATCTCCCAGGAGAATCTGGCGGCGGCCCAGGCCCAGTTGCCGTCGCTGCCCTGGGGAGGCCGTCTGCACCTCGAACGGGTGGACGTGGCCGACCGTCCGGGCGTCGAGGACTGGATTCGGCGCGTCCACGAGCGCACGGGGCACGTGGACGTCCTGGTGAACAACGCCGTCTTCGTGCGCAGCCATCCGGTGACGGAGATGCCCGTCGAGGCGAGCGAACTTTCCATGCGGGTGGGCTACTTCGGGATGGTCTACACCATCAAGGCCGCCCTGCCGCTGATGTTGCAGGCCGGACGCGGTGCGATCGTCAACATGGGCTCGTCGGCGGGGGAGGTCTTCGTCGGAGGCATATCCGCCGACTACGGAGCGGTCAAAGCGGCCATCAACGCCTACACCCAGTTGCTGGCGGTGGAATTGCAGGATACCCCCATCCACGTGATGCTGGTGCGCCCCGGCGTCGTGGCCGGCACCGACTTCCTCAAAAAGCACGTCCCCTCGACAGTGATGCCCGCCCTGGCCGACCGCTTCCGCCCGCTGACACCCCCCGACGTCGCCGCGGCGATCGTGCGCGGCCTCCGCCGACGGCGTGCCGTCGTGGACATCCCCTGGTATCTGACCATCTTCTACCTGCTTTCCGACCTCTCGCCGCGCTTTTTCTACTGGCTCTCCTACCTGGGAGGACAGAGCAAGAAGGATTACGGCCGGGTCTCCTGGAAGTACACCGGCCAGGAGAGGACAAAATGACCACTTATAACCTGCTCGTCGTGAGCGACATGCACCTGAGCGAGGGGTTCGACCCCCGGAGCGGCAAGTTCTCCCGCCTGGAGGATTTCCTCTTCGACGTGCCTTTCGACCGCTTCCTGCGCTACCACGAGGGGCTCAAGGAGCAACCCCGTTTCGGCGGTCGGCCCTGGCTGCTGATTATCAACGGGGACGTGTTCGACTTCCTCCAGGTCGTCTCCCGTCCCGACGACGACCGCCTGCTGCAGGTCGTCAAGGGGAGCGACTCCCCCCGTCTGAGCGAGAACGAGAAGGTCTACGGGCTGGGGACCACCGCCGGAGAGTCGCTGTGGAAACTCTCCCGCATCGCGCGGGGGCACCAGACCTTCTTCGCCGCGCTGGGCTGGTTCGTCGCCCAGGGGAACGCCATCGCCGTGCTGAAGGGGAATCACGACGTGGAACTGCACTGGCCGGTGACGCAGGAGCGGTTCGTCCGCGAGGTGCGGCGGGCCTACGAGCGGCGGCGGCGGGAGACCGGCGACGGCCCCCCGCTCCCGCCGGAAGTGTTCCGCGAGCGCATCCGATTCTACCCCTGGTTCTACTACGAGCCCGGACGGGTTTACATCGAGCACGGCTGCCAGTACGAGCAGGCCAATCACTTCCGCGACTTCCTCAACCCGGTGCTGCCCGACGCCCCCGACTACATCGAGTTGCCCTGGGGGAGCCTCTTCGTGCGCTACCTGTTCAACAAAATCGAGGACGTGCATCCGTTCGCCGACAACATCAAGCCGATCACCCGCTATCTGTCGTGGGCCTTCCGGGAGGATCCGCTGAAGACGATTGACGTGCTCATCTCGCGGGGGCCGATTTTCATCAAGGCGTTCTGGCAGGTGGCGCGGAAGACGATGAAGAGCGCGGGCGAGCCTCCCGTCGGTCACAGTGCGCCGCCGGAGAAGACCCACACCTCCTTGCCGCAGTCGGTGGCGGACGGGATCGTGGCCCTGTCGCGGCGACGGGTGGAGGGGTTCTGGCGGAAGCAGGCCCAGGGGATGTTGCGGGGCCTGCTCGCGCTGGCCCTGGCGGCGGGTGCGCTCATAGCGCTGGTCATGGCGGGGCTGATGCTGCTCTACGGGAACGGCTGGATGGCCCTGGCCTACCTGGCGGTGGCGGGCGGCGGTCTCTACCTGCGCCGTCGGCTGGGGAAGTTCTCCACCGACGCGCTGGAGGGCGGCTACCTCCCCCAAGTCGCCCAGGAGTTGGAGCACCTGTTCGGCGACGAGTACGCCGTCCGCTACATCGTGCTGGGGCACGACCACACGGCCACGATGAAGCGGTTGCAGCGCGGGTGGTACGTCAACACCGGGGCCTGGGTGCCGATCTACCGGCAGCACGGCCCCGTCGAAGGGCGGGAGGAACTGACGTTCTTCCGGCTGGCGGCGGGCTACGAGGGCCCGCCGGAACTGCTCCGCTGGGACGGCAGCGCGGGCGGCCCCACGCGGGTAGTAGTCCTCGACTGAACCGGCGCGACCGGAACGCGACAAAGCCCACAGGCGCGGCGGCGGCGCGGGCCGCCGGACAACCCCAGGGCGGAGGGCGACTCGTGCTCCTAGCCGCAGTGATTCACCTCGAAGCGTTGGAAAGCGGAGTCATCCGCCGCGCCACCGGGCGGGACGTCCACGGCCTGTGGTTCGACCAATGGGGCCGCGTGGCCCCGTCCATAGCCGACCGGCTGCACGCCGGCTCGTCCCTGCGCCCCTTTACCCTCTCACCGCTGATGGGGCTGCCCGTCCCTCGGTCGGGAGCCCGGCCCGTCGAGCCGGGGACGCGGGCCTGGTTCCGCGTCACGACGTTGGAAGCGGCCCTGTCCGCCCGCCTGGAAGCGGACTGGCTGCCCCGCCTGCCCGCCGTCGTGTCGCTGGGAGGGGTGCGCTGGCGGGTCACAGGGACGGCGACGACGGCGGACGCCCATCCCTGGGCCGGACGTGGCGAAACGCAGCAGTTGGCCGAAACGCACCTCCTCGACCGCTCCCCTCCTGTGCGCTGGCGCGTTACCCTGGCGACCCCGACCGCCTTCCACGGGGCGGAGGGGCATATCCCGTTCCCACTCCCCAACCTGCTGATCGGCTCCTGGCTGCGCCGCTGGCAGGTCTTCGGGCGCGTGCGCCTGCCGGCGGAGACGGCCGCCTGGGCTCGGCAGCGGCTGGCCGTGAGCGCGTACACCCTCGAGACCGTACCGGTACGGGAGGAGCGACGCACCACCATCGGCTGCGTCGGGCGGCTGACCCTGCGGGCCCTGCGGATGAAGCCGGGGGAGCGGGCGGTCTTCTCCCTCCTGAGCGCCTATGCCTTCTGGTGCGGCAGCGGCCACCGCACCACCCAGGGGATGGGGATGACGCGGGTCCGCCCGCTGGCTTCCTCCCCGCGTTTGCCAGAAAACGGAAATCGTAGTATAAAGTCCCCGTCGCCCAAACGCGACGATCTGGGGGGGTAGGGGGCGGTTTGGAGATCGTCGCATTTCGGCGGGCCACACCCCCCAGATATAGGGGGTAGAGGGCCTTTTGGAGGCCATTTTGAGGCCCAAAACGCGACGATCTCCAGGGTACGGGGGCGACTCGAGATCGTCGCAGTGGGACATGACCTCCAGATATGGGGGTTGCGACGGCCCGGCGTCCAGATATGGGGGTAGAAAGGAGGTGCGAGATGTCCGACCCCTAGATA
>JALWUZ010000564.1 GCA_027079895.1 Anaerolineae bacterium | reverse complement strand
TGGGGAGACGGTGCTCTGGATGACCCTCTACAACCCGGCCCCCGCCGCGCCGACGGTCTACACCGACTGGCTCTTCGCGCTGGACTTGGACGGCGACATCAATACCGGGCGGCCGGCCGGCGCGGGCCGCATTAACCCCGACCTGGGCACCGAGGCCGCCGTCGGCGTCCGGTACGACCCGACCACCGGCGAGTACGAGCCCTACCTCCTGGTGTGGAATCCGGCCCAGGGGGAGTGGAGCGACGGGCCGGACGTGGTGCGCTACCGTTTCGACGACTCGCGCACCCTGCTTGGCCTGGCCTTCCCGCTGGACACCCTCGTCCAGGCCGTCTCGCAGACTACCGGCGTCGCTCCGGTGCTGGACAACGCCAAAGGCCGCGCGGGAGTGCTCTCCTACGCCGGGGAGCAGGCCATCGTGGACTTCTACCCCAACCGCCCCGACTGACGGCTGGCGAGTGTGTCATCACGGGGGCGCGGCCTGTCGCCGCGCCCCTGTTCGTTACCCCCGCCTGCTGCCCCGCCGCCTCACCGCCGCCAGCGGTAATCGTGATCCAACGCCTTCTGGAAATCGTCCAGAACCCCCCGCTTGTCCTTGATGGCCCAGGCGTCGCCGGTCCAGCGGTACAGCAGCAGACAGTGAATCTGCTGCGCGTGCGGGGTCTGATTCCAGCGGTTGATCTCCGCATAAGCGGCCTGCACCCAGCCCCTGTCCACGTTCACCCAGCCGATGCGCCTTTCCTCGTCCTGATTGCGCGGCTTGTGCTCCAACGCCAGCCAGTGATTGGTCTCGGTGATGTAGATCGGGCGGTCGCGCCACCGCGCCGGAATCGCCTCGGCGAAGATGCGGTAGGCCTGGAAGTCGTAGTAGTGCTCCAGCACCGTCCCCGGCTTGAGGAACTCGTCCAGGAAGACGGTCTTCGCCGTGATGAGATTCACGTCCAGCCAGTGTGTGTAGGTGTGCAGGGCGATGCCGTCCAGGTCCTCGATGTGGGCCAGCATAGTCTTGAAATACTCCAACGGGCGGTTGCGCCGTCCGCCCAGCCGCTTCCAGGGGAAGGTATTGTAGGGGTCCACCGCCCCCGGCACGACGATCGCCTCCGGCTGCACCTCCTTGATGCGCCGCCGGGCCAGGTTGAACGCTTCGGCGTACCGCTCCGGCGTGATGTGCTCGATGGGGTTCTGCCCCCCGCCGGGATGTTCCCGCACGTTGTTCTGCTCGTTGCCGATGATCCAGATGTGGCACCCCTTGGAACGCTCCACGTATCGGGCGCAGGTGGCGGCGAAATCGCCGTACCGCGAGTGTACCGGCAGCGTCCCGGCCGGCTCGTAGCCATTGTTGAGCCGCACGATGACCCCGAAGCCCCCCTCAGACCAGGAGGAGTAATCGTGCTCGCCGATGCCGGCCGGATTGTCCCCAATCGCCTCGGTGAACAGCACCCAGCCCCGCTTCCCTTTCGGCTGGAAAAGGTAGCGGAAGTCGGCCGGGGTGCCGTAGTCGGCGGCGTGGATGCCGAAAATCCAAGCCGATTCCCCCTTCGGGAGCGTGCTGTCCTCGACCGGCAGCCGCTTGTCCGCCAGCCTCTTGACCTGCACGTAGAGGCCGTTCACGTACCCCTCGTGCCGGCTGGGGGTGCGCACCTTGATCCACCGGTCGTAGCCCACCTTCCCCTCGGCCTCGGATTTATCCTCCAGCACCTCCAAGACGGTGCCGTCCTCCACGTGCCAGATGGGGGGCCGGTCGGTGCCCGGCTCTGGGCGGATGTTCAGCCCGACGGAACTGTGGACTTCCAGATGCTCCGTCGGCCCGGCGGGGATGGCCTTCTCGTGCAGCCGCAGGTAGGAGGCGAAAGCGTATCCCTCGATGCCCTCCGGCGTGCGGACGTGGAGCCAGCGGTTCCGCCCGACTTTGGCCTCCGTCTCCGCTTGCGATTCCAGCGATTCCAGCACGTCCCCGTCGTCGGCGCGGGTGACGGGGGGCCGTGCGGTGGACGGGCCGGGCCGGATGTTCAGGTAGCCCACCGCCGGGCTGACGACATCCACCAGCACTGGCGCGGGGGCTTTCTCCAGTATCAGCCGCACGTACCAGGCGGCGACGTACCCCTCGACGCCGCCGGGGGTGCGGATGTGCAGCCACTGGCCGTGCCGCCCGACTTTGGCCGCCGTCTCCTCCTGTGACTCCAACGAGCCCAGTATGTCGCCGTCGTTGACTTTGTCAATGGGCGGTCGCGCCGTCGAGGGGAGCGGGCGCACGTTGAGGTAGCCGACCTCCGGGCTCACCACCTGCACCTTGACCACCGGCGGCGGAGGGGCGGGCTCGCTGATTGGGAAGGCTTTGATGAGCGGCAGCAGGTCGTCGTTGATGACGGCGGCGGTGAAGACGCTGAAGAATGAGGGCGTGTGCGTTTCCAGCCGGTCGAGCCAGATTTGGAACTCGGACGGGCTCATCCGCACGTTCCCGTGCTCGTCGTGATACGGCCCCAGCACCGGGTACAGCGGCGGACAGTACCCCCAGCGGCGGCACCAGTACTCGTAATGGCCGTAAGTCCACTCGTCAATCACCCGGCGGGCCTGCTGTTCCGGGTGCAGCGTGCTGTTCGGCGGGAAGAACGCCCCGTAGGACATCGGCATCAAGCCGCCCTTGCAGAACTCGTTCATCTGGTCGTAGGGTAGGTCGCGGTGTTGAGAGATGTTGGGGAAAGAGCAGTTGTACAACCGGTCGAGATCCAATCCGGCGACCTGGATGTATTGCCCCAGCTGAGCAGCCTCCTGGAACCGATTGCGGCAGCGGCTGCTCTCGGTGTCGAACACCAGCCCCTTGAACCCATCCTGGAAAGCCCGCACGACGACCTGCGCCTCCGCCTGGGGGTCGTCGAGCAGGAGCCACATCCAGGCGATGGGCACCAGCCCCGCTCCAGAGATGCGCCGGGCTACGTCCGCCATCCCCGGATAGTACCGGCTGCCGTGGGCGACCTTGTAGAGCAAATGGGTGGCTCCCATCTGCGGCGCGATCTGGAGAGCCCGATCCAACTCCGGCAGCCTGTAGGCCCACACTCCTTTGCCTTTCAACATCATCCCCTCCTTGTATGACTAATTCGGGGCTGTGCCCCGGCCTCGCTGATGGGGGGCGCGAGGCGGGCCCTCTACTCATCAACTTGCTCGACCCGTTCCTCGCAGACGATGTCGTGGCGGGCCAGTTCCTCCAGCACCGGCTCGTAGATCTCCGGCCGGACCGGGATGTGGACGCCGCGCAGGGTGATCTCCTCCTCCAAAATCAGCCGGGTTGCGATGGCCGCCGGCAGGGCGACGGTGCGGGACATAGCGGTGTCCCCGTCGGGTTCCCCGAAGGCCAACAGGGTGGAGGTGATGCGCTCCCGTCGCCGGTCGGGGTAGACGGCCAGGAACTCGTGCAACAGGATGACCATATCCCGCTCGCCGGGCCGGTACTGCATGCGGGGCTGCATGCGGTCGGCCAGGACGTCGAGGAGCGTGTTCGCGGGCGGGATGGGCTCATCGTCCAGCAGTCCCAGCCACTCCAGGGCCGCCATCACGCCGGAGTTGGGGGAGAGGTTGAGGTGGGCCGCCAGGTCGTTCCGCAGGTCGTCGGACTCCTCCCGCCCGATGAGGGCGGCCATCAACTGCCGGAAGGTCTGACCGGCCAGGTCGTCCCGCTCCTCCAGGCTGAAGTAGCCCAGTTCGTTCAGTTTCTGCATCACATCGCACCAGCCGAGATTGCGCAGGGTGCCGCGGTACATGGTGTCCGTCTCCGGGATGGAGTACAGTTCGATGTAGGGGGTCGAGTCCCGGTTGGGATAGGCTTCCAGGTCCCCCAGCCCCTCGACCCAGGTCAGGTGGTGAGTGGCGAAGAGGCGTGCGTTGGGGACCTCGACGATGTGGCCGTGTTCCTTGTAGCGGGCGGCGTTGCGGCCGGCCAGGACGACCCCGCGCGGGCTCCAGGAGAACTTGTACCCCAGAGGATTGTCGTTGGCGTCCGGGGCCGGGAGCCCGCCGCAGTAGGAGCGGAAGGACTTGATCTCCCCGCCGGCGGCGTGGACCCGGTCAATGATGCGCATGGCGGACATGTGGTCAATGCCGGGGTCGAGGCCGATCTCGTTGAGGAGGATGACGTCGGCCTCCCTGGCGGCCTCGTCGAGACGTTGCATGTCCGGTTTCACGTAGGAGGTGGTCACGAGGTGGACGTTGTGGGCGACGCAGTGACGGGCCACGGCGACGTGATAGACGTAGGGGAGCAGGCTGACCGCCAGGTCGTGCTGGGAGACCAGTTCGCCCAGGCGGGCGTCGCCATCCTGCGCCGTGATGTCGAGAGAGATGGCCGACCCGCGCGGGTGGTCGCCGACGAGGGCCGCCGCCTTGCTGACGGTGCGGCTGGCGACGGTGACGTGGAAGTCCGGTTGGTCGAGCAGATAGCGGACCAACGGGCGGGCGACCAATCCCGCCCCAAGAACGAGTATGCGTTTCATCTGTGTGCTCTCCTTTGTGAGTTAGAATGTGTCCGGCGGCGGGCGGGAAGCCCGTCGCCGGGGATGGGTTCAGTGCGGCAGGTACTTTTGAAGATAGCGATAGTTCGGCGTGAGCGCACCGTGATGCACGATGACCGCCCGTTTGATCTCCGGCGGGAGGTCGAGGGCGTCGAAGTCCACCGTATAGTCGGCCTGGGCGATTGCCGGGATGTAGTCCAGCAGTACGCCGCTGAAGTACTCGGACGACTCGCGGGGCAACTGGCTGGGCAGGATGTCCACGGCCATAATCAGCGGGCCGCTGCCGCCATACGGGCCGTCCATTATCGCGTCCTTTTTCGTGTCGTAGACGAACACGGGGGAGTCCGGTTCGGTGCATTTGGCGGTGACTTCGATGGCCCCTTCGATGTCGCAACTGATGTCGCCGATGACCGCCGGGCGGGGGAAGGTAAGACGTTCCGTCTCGAGCATCTGCTTGTGGTACGCCTCTTTCAACGCCGCTTTGGTCACGAGACGCGGGTACTTCGGCTCCCAGTAAATGCAGTTCATCAGAATCATCAGGTAGGGCAGGTATTGGGCGAACACGGAGCGGTATTTCTCCGGGTGCTGGTAGTAGTCCTGGAGGTCGAAGTGGGCGTCCGGCGCGAGGGGCTCGACGGTGTGCTCTTCCTTGAAAACTACGGTGAAGATCTTGTGCCGTTCGGGGAAGTAGGGCTCGAACAGGAGCGGCAGGTCGGCGGGCGCGACCTCCTCCACCGGCAGCAGGTTGGCGATCGCGCTCGCGCCCCGATAGACGTTGCCGTAGCCGGCGAAGCCGATGACGAAGGGGGAGATGTACTCCGGCAGGCCCTCGGTGGCGATGCGCCGGCCGGCCGCGGCGATCGCTTCCTGGGCCTCGGCCAGGCTGGCGTACTCGTGGGCCCGGCGCAAGTCGCGGAAGGGGGTGGGCTGATTGTGCCAGTTCAGCCGGACGCCGGCCGCCCAGAGGGTGTCAATCATCCCGGCCATGCCGGCGTGCCGCCCGAAGAAAATCAGCCGCCGTCCGTGCTCGTCGGTCACTTTTTCGTAGTCAATCAACTGGCACTTCTTCTCCAGCAGCGCGGCGAGCATAGGCATGTTGTACTCCTGCCCCTTGATGACGTGGGAGAAGAAAACGTAGGTGTGGTGCGGTTCCAGCAGGTGGGGGGGAATCTCCTTCACGCCGAAGATGATGGGGCAGGGGGAGATGTCCTCCGTCACGCGGGCCCCGGCCTGGGCGAATTCCTCATCGCTGAAGACGCGGGTCTCCGAGGGCTGTACCCAGACTTCGAGGCCGTATTTCTCCCGCAGGACGCGGACGTGCTCCGGGATAATCGGGGTGCGTCGCTCCCAGACGCTCTTGTCCTCTCGGCGGATGCCGATGCAGATGCTCATCGCTCACCTCCCTCGTTTTTAGCCAAGTATACGCACAATGGGCCGTTCGGCAAGTCGGGACGCCGCCGTTGCTATGTTCCGTTGGATATGGTATACTGTCCGATGGAAGTTGCGATTGTACATGCCCTGGGAGAACTATCTGGCCAAGTGATATGACTGTGAAGTATAAGTCCATCCGCTTTACGCCTGGCTTTGCGTGCCGCGACGAGGTTTTGGGTGTAGTCAACGATTACTTGTCGAGGCAGCCTGAGCCCCGTCCTTTTGTCGAGCGCGACCTGGCGGGATGTGTGTTCCATTTCCACACGCTGGACCTCAGGCTGCTCAGAAGAGACATCGAGACGTTGGGGGAACGAGTCCCCGTTTCATCGTCGGAATCGCGAGAGGCTGGGGCTATCCTGCGGGTAATCTACGATGAGGTGAGTAAGATAGGCAGTTACGGCGTCAGAGCCGGCCGACGCCAGTACGTTGACTTCGACGTGGAGCGAAAAGTGCGGAATCGGAAGGACAAGGAACGGAATCGGTCGAAGTATTACTACGCTCGCGACAACGATTTCTCTCCGGTTGCTCATCCGCTCCCCCCTGAATTGACCGATCAGATCATCTGCGGCGACAGCCTGGAAGTGTTGAAACGCTTTCCCCCTAACTCGATTGACCTGATTCTCACCTCGCCGCCTTATAACTTTGGACTGGAGTACGATCGCCAGGACGACGCTCATAGGTGGGAAAGGTATTTCGAGAGATTGTTTGCCATCTTCGATGAGTGCATCCGGGTTCTGAAGTACGGCGGGAGAATTGCGGTGAACATCCAGCCGCTTTTTTCCGATTACATCCCCTCCCACCACATTATCAGCAACTTCTTCATCGGGAGGAAGATGATTTGGAAAGGCGAAATCCTCTGGGAGAAGAACAACTATAACTGCAAGTACACCGCCTGGGGTTCCTGGAAAAGTCCCAGCAGCCCTTACCTGAAGTACACCTGGGAGTTCATCGAGGTCTTTGCGAAGGGCTCGTTGAAGAAAAGCGGGAGCCCGGAGAACGCGGACATCACGGCCGATGAGTTCAAGAAGTGGGTGGTCGCCAAGTGGAACATCGCGCCTGAACGAAATATGAAGAAGTATGGGCATCCCGCTATGTTCCCAGAGGAACTGGCCGTGCGGGTGATCAAACTATTCTCGTTCGTTGGCGACGTGGTGTTGGACCCGTTCAATGGAGCCGGTACGACGACTGCGGTCGCGCGAAAACTGGGACGGCGGTTTGTGGGGATTGACGTGTCGCAAGAGTACTGTGATACTGCCCGCGAGCGGGGCTGGTCGGCGTGGCATGACAAAGTGATTGGGCTGGAATCACCTCTCGAAAGACTGAGCAAGACAACCGATGAGAAAGCAACATCCCCTTGACATTCTCCTGGAAGAACTGAGCACCCGGCGCACCATGCCGGCCCTTTCCTCCCTGCACCACCTCTCGACGCTGGGGAGCGAGGACGCGCTGCGAGTGCGGGAAGTGTGGCTCGAACTGCCCGTCGAACTGCGTCGGCGGCTGATCGCTACCCTGGTGGAGATGGCCGAGGCAGACTTCGAACTGGACTTCGGCGCGATCTTCCGCTTCTGCCTGGAAGATCGGGACGCCGAGGTGCGGGCCGCCGCCGTCGAGGGGCTGTGGGAGGACGAGGACGTGCGGCTGGTGCCGCTCCTGGCCGCCTGTCTGCTGGAAGACGAGGCGGTGGCGGTGCGGGCGGCGGCAGCGGCATCGCTGGGGCGGTTCATCCTCCTGGGCGAGTTGCAGAAAATCCGCCCCGACCCGCACAACATCGCCTACGAGGCCCTCCTGGCCGCCTGGCACAACGCCGAGGAGCACCTGGAAGTGCGCCGTCGGGCGTTGGAGTCGCTGGCCTACTCCGGCGAAGAGACCGTCGCCGAGTTGATCGGCGCGGCCTACGACGACCCGGAGGAGAAGATGCACGTCAGCGCGATATTCGCTATGGGGCGCAGCGCGGACGACCGCTGGGCCTGGCACGTCCAGCAGGAACTCTTCAGCCCCAACCCTGAACTGCGGTACGAGGCCGCCCGCGCCTGCGGAGAACTGGAACTCCAGGACGCGGTCCCCGATTTGGAGGAGTTGGCGCGGGACGTTGACCCGGAGGTGCAGGACGCCGCCCTCTGGGCCCTGGGGCAGATCGGCGGGGAGCGGGCGCGGGAGATCTTGGAGCACTACTGCCGCTCCGACGACGAGGCCGTGCGGGCCGCCGCCGAGGCCGCCCTGCGCGACCTGGAATTTCTGCACGGCGACCTGGATGACCTCTTCGCCCTGCTCATCAAGTGACCGGCCTATGGTGACGAAACGCCAACTGGGAATCTTCCTGCTCGCCGGCAGCCTGCTGCTCATCGGCGGGACGGTGGCCGTGGATCTGGTCGGCGCGGGGCAGTGGAGCGGCTTCGGCCCCCTGCAACGGCTCGCCATCGGCCTCGGCCTGCTCGTCGCCGTCGTCGCCGGCATCCTCATCCGCCTGGGCGACCGCCCGGCCTGAACCGCGATGTCCACGACCACCTCCCAGGCCCTCAAGACCCTCGCCGCCGCGCTGACCGTCCTCGCCGTCCTGGCCTACGTCGGCTACCTGCTGGTGTACCTCGTCTACGCCGCCGACCTCTTCCGCTGGCCCTTCGACTACGACCAGGGGGAGGGGTTTGAACTCTACGACGCCATCCTCTACGCGCGTGGGGAGTGGCCTTACCGCGACAACGCCGCCTTCCCGTTCTACGCCTCCAACTACCCGCCGCTGTTCCACCTCCTCATCGTCCCCCTGCTGCCGCTCTTCGGCGAGCGGGTCGTCGCCGGGCGGCTGGTCTCCTTCCTCGCCACCCTGGTGACGGCGGCCACCATCGCCACCGTCGTGCGCCGCAAGACCGGCGGCAAGGCCGTCCCGCTCCTCTCCGGCCTGGGCTACCTGGCCTCCAACTACGTCTACCAGGTGGGGCCGCTGTGCCGCCTGCACCTGACGATGGTCATGTTCGAGACCCTCGCCATCGCCTTCATCGCCGAGTTCGACCACCCCCAGCACGGCCGGCGCAACCTGCTCCTGGGGCTCTTCTTCCTCCTCTGCGCCGGATACACCAAACAGATGGCCGTCTTCACCGTCGCCGCCGCCCTGGGGTACGTCTTCCTGCGGGACATCAAGAAAAGTCTGCTCGCCGGATTCGCGCTGGCCCTCGTCGCCGGGGGGATTTTCTGGTATCTCGACCGGGCGACCGGCGGCCAGTGGTGGGTCAACACCATCCAGGCCAACGTCAATCAATTCGACTACCGACAGACCCTCTTCCTGTTCGGCCAGTGGTTCCGCCTGCACACTCTCTTCATCCTGCTGGCGGCGGGCTACCTGACCTACGAACTGTTCTGGGGGCGACTTTCGGCCTACTCGCTGTGGTTCCTCTTCGCTCTGGGGACGGGGGCCCTGAGCGGCAAGTGGGGCGCGGGGTTCGGCTACTTCACCACCGCCGTCGCCGCCGCCGCTCTGCTTTCGGGATTGGCGATTGGGCGACTGTCGGCCTCCCTCGCCGGACGGGGGACGGCCCGCCTGGCCCTGGCGGTGCTGATACCGACGCTCTACCTGTGGCAGGCCCCGCGCATGTTGCACCTGCCCACCTCCGGCCCCGTGTTCGGCCCCCTGGCCCGCCGCCTGGGGGTCGCGGACGAACTGGTCACCGGCGACTGCACCACCTTCCAATACCACGATAGCATGGGGTACACCCAGTTGGGCCACCTGCTCACCCCCGCCGACTACGCCGCCGGGGAGCGGATTCTCTCCTACGTCCGCGCCACCGACAAGCCGATCTTCAGCGAGGAGGCTATGTTCAGCCTGCTGACCAGCAAGCCGGTCGTCACCAATCCCACCCAATTGCTCAACCTCTACAACAACGGCCTCCTGGACACGACGGAGATCGTGGAGCGCATCGAGCGGGAGGAGTTCGGCCTGGTGATCTTCCGCGCCCAGTTCTACCCCCCGCCGGTGCTGAACGCCATCGGCCAGCACTACCAGGTGGCGGAGCATGTCTGCATGAACGGATTCTACTACCACATCCTGGTGCCGCGACCGGCGACGCCGGGGAGTGAGTGACAGACGGGAGGTGTTCCGATGATCGGTATCCTGACGGACACGACGGCCAGCATCCCCCAGGACTTGATCGAGAAACTGGGGATCGAGACGGTATCCTACTACATCCACCGGGGGCTGGAGACGCTGCGGGACATGGTGGACGTCAAACCGCGCGAGTTCGCCGAGTGGCTCAAGGGGGCGGCCCAACTGCCGACGACCTCCAACCCGGCCCCCGGCGACTACCTGCTGGGCCTTCGCCGCCTGGCCGGACGGGTCAAGGAGATCGTCGCCATCAGCATCACGTCGAAGGGGAGCGGCGGGTATCAGTCCTGCCTGGCGGGCGTCTCGATGTTCAAAGAGACCTTCCCCGACGTGCGGGTGGAGGTGGTGGACACCTTGCAAGTGGCGATGTCCCACGGCTGGGCGGTCGTCGAGGCGGCGCGGGCGGCGATGGACGGGGTGGACTTCGAGGGAGTGGTACGGCGGGCGCGGGAGGTGGCGGCCAGCGGGATGATGATCCAGACCGCCGACACGCTGCGCTACCTCTACCTGGGCGGGCGCATCGGCAAGGCGAAGCACCTCGTCGCCTCGCTGCTGAACATCAAACCGCTCATCGGCATGCAGGACGGCGTCATCGTCGCCCTGGGGACGGCCCGCAGCCGCCTCAAGGCGTACCGGCGGATGGGCGACCTGATTCAGCAGCGGTTTGGGGAGGGAGCGCGTCTCAAGGCGGCCTTTACCCACGTCCTGGCCCAGGAGCAGATGGAGAAATTGCAGGCCATCATCACCAACCGGTTCGAGTGCGTGGAAGTGCTCACCGGGGAACTTTCGCCCGCGCTGGCGGTGCATACCGGGCCGGGTACCGTTGGCATAAGCGTCATTCCGGCCTGAAACACGCGGTGCGACGCACCTCAGAAGTGCGTCGCACCAGCGTTTACGGCGCGGGCGTGGGCGTGACCGGCGGCGGGACGAAATCGTCGCGCCCGTCCTCGACCATATGCCGCACGGCGAACTCCGACACCCGCACGTAGTAGGGCGACTCCGACGAACTGACGACGTAAGTCTCATCGTCGGGGTTGCGGGCCCCCACCTTCAACACGACCGTTCGCTCCCCGGTCTCCAAAGTGACGATGGCGTTGGGCTCGTCCAGGCCGTACTCCGGCTTCTCCGTCTTCCCCAGCGGGACGGCCAGGTTGACCTTCGTCGCCCGGCGGAGCATCGTCGTCACCGCGCTCTCCTTCAGCGACTCGTCCGGCCCCAGCCCCTCCATCGTCCAGTGCCCCTCCTCGTCCTTCGTGAAGACGAAAGTCCCGTTCTTGTTCTCCAGCGTCATCTTCGTCACTGCGTCGAAGGGCACCTCCAGGTAAGTCGTGTTCACCCAGGCGGTGGCGGTGGAGCCGACATCCCACGCGGTGAGGTTATCCGTCAGATAAGTCTCCGTCTCCCCACCCAGGCGGAAGTGGGTCGCGCCGTAACTGGGCGAGGAGCCCAGGTAGAGGACGTGCTCCTTCCCGTCCGCCGTCTCGAACCGAATGCGGCGGATGAAATCGTCGTCGGCGACCTGGAGCCGCCGCTGACTGGCGTCGGTGCGGGCCACCAGCCGCCCGGTGGTCAGGCCGACCAGTTTGTCCAACAACGTGGTGACGCGGTCCGCCTGCGCCGGATAGCCGTCGGCGTCGGCCAGCACCCAGTCGCCGCCCTCCTTCTTCAACGAGACGGTGTTCCCCTGGTCGTCGGTGATGGTCAGGGAGACGATCTCCTCTGCCTTCAGGTCGGGAAAGACCGGTTCGCTCTTGCCGGTGGCCGCCGAGGAGCGGGGCCAGAAGAGCACCGCGCTGATGACGATCTGCACGACCAGGAGACCGGCCAGAATTTGGTTGTGTCGCTTCATCGCATCTACCTCCGGCTACTTTTTCTTCGGCGGGATCAGTTCCATCGGCTGCTCGTTGCGCCGCCGGGCGTTCCACACCACGCCGATGACGACCAGCGAAAGGAGCGCGGCAACGTAGTTGGCCCCCTCCCAGAAGGATTGCTCCCGGTCGGTCATTGGGTTGAGCACCCGCGCGTAAGTGCCCCGCGCCCGGATGTTGAGCAAGTCCAGATCCTCCGTCGCCCAGGCGACGCTGTTCTGCATCAGTTTCAGACTGTTCAGATACCGGTCCCGCGTCAGCCGTGACGAAAGGTCGAACACCACATCGTCCACGAACTCCGCGCTGCCGATGACGATCAGCCGGGCGGTGTCCGGCGACTCCTTGATGACCCCGCCGGCCACCTCCGGCGCGGGAGTGGGCGTCGGCGTCCCCTCGCCGCCCTCCTCGGTGGCAAAAGCGTTCTCGCCGAAGGGAGAGGGCTTGTCCTTGAAGTAACTTTCGAAACTGCCCTGCACGGCGACGGCCAGGAGGTAGGACTGCCGGGTGCCGCTAATCGGGAAGCCCGTCTCCGGGTAGGTGTCGAAGTCCGGCTGGATGTCGAGGCTCGTCTGCGTCCAGGAGCCGTCGCTGGAGCGGAGCAACTCCGTCACGTTCCGGTCGGCGTTCTTCCCCTCGTCCAGAGTGATGGGGGAGACCCAGTTGAGCGTCACGGCCGGCAGGTTGGAGACGATCGGGCTCTCCCTCGCCATCCCGTCGGAGCGCACGTCCACGAAGAAGGGGTAATCCAACGCCTTGATCTCCTGCACCGGAAAGCCGCCCACAGTGCGCATCACCGCGACCGGGAAGGGCTCGTTCTGCGGGTCGAGCACCAGTTTCTCCTCCACCCGAATGCCGTAACTGGCCAGCATATCCCGCAGATTCTCCGTCAGCGGCTTGAGCGCGAGGCCGCCGGTGAACTGGTCGAGCGTTATGCCGTAGTTGCCCGCTGCGACGATCACCGACCCGCCCCGCATCAGATACTGGTCTATGGCGAACCGCTCCTTGTCGGTCATGTTCTGCGGGGCGATGACGACCAGCACGTCCACCTCCGGCGGCACGTAGCCGGTGCTCAGGTCAACGTACCGCACATCGTACTCCTGCCGCAGCGAAGCGTCCAACTGCCGCCAGGTGGAAAGCGGCTGCTGCGGCTGGCCGAACATATCCTGCGTCTCCTCGGCCGGCGGCACCCAGAGCCCCACCACTTGCAGGAAACCGGAGGCGGTGCGCTTGAGGGCCGACTCGATCGCCTTGCGCACGTCCGCCTCGGCCAGATCGCCGGAGGGGTAGACCACCTGCACCTGGTCGCCCACCTGGAGCACCATGTGGAGATAGTAACTGTCGCCGGAGAAGAGGGAGACGGCGAAGGGCTGCAAGCCGTACTGGTCGTACAACTCCTGCCGGGTGACGGGGCTGTCGGGCGCGTCGGGGTTGACCACCTCGTAGGTGAACTTGCCGTTCGACTTGGCGGCGATGTCCTGCGCCACTTTCTCGATTGTGTCCGGCACGTCGGCCAGCCACTCCGGCAGCGTGTCCGGCGTGACGTAGAGCGTCAGTTTGGCCGGTTCGCTCATCGCCGCCAGCACCGAATCCACGCTCTGGAAGCCGTAGACCACTTTTTTGATGGAACTGGTCAGGTCGTACTCCAGGTTGCGCAGGTGAACGTCCACGTCCTCGCGGCTGGCGTCCACCTCGATCAAGTCGCGGAAGTTGAGCACCACGAACTGGTCGCCGTAACTGATGAGGATGTCGAAATAGGAGTTGATGATGGAAGTCTCGTACCGTCCGGCCACCTGGAAGGGCATCGGGCGAATGCCGTAAACCTGGTTCGCCTCGGCCTCCTTGTCGGGGTCTTTGGCCGGGTCAATGATCTCCAACTGCACCTTGCCGCCGGAAGCGATCTCGTACTCCTTGAGCATGTCCCGAATGCGGGGGACGAGGGGGGCCAGCAGCGGGTGAGTCTTCTCGCTGAAGTAGCCCCGGATGAGCAGTGGCTCTTGCAGGTTGCTGAGCAGGTCCCTGGTTGTCTGGGAGAGGGTGTACTCGTGCTGCTCGGTGAGGTCGAGCCGGAGCCCGTGCAGGGGGAAGAGCCAGACGTTGAGCATGATGAGGTTCAGGGCGATGAGGACGACGGTCAACATCTCGCTCTGCCGCTGACGGCGCGTCCGCTCGCCGGTGCTCCACTTCTTGCTGTCCAGCGAGAAGACGTTGAGGGTCAGGAAAATGCCGGTCAAGGTGAGGTAGTAGACCAGGTCGCGCAAATCCACCACGCCCCGCTGGATGGACTCGAAGCGGCTGCCGGAGCCGACCGCCCGCAGAATTTCGCCGGCGGTGTCGCCGACGAAATCGGTGACGCCGGGGGAGCCGACCAGGTAGAACAGGCCGCAGAGGAGCACCGTCAGCAGCAGGGCGACGATCTGATTGTCGGTGCGGGAGG
>JALWUZ010000563.1 GCA_027079895.1 Anaerolineae bacterium | reverse complement strand
GGCGGCGATGGCGAGCAACTGGTCGTCGCCCAAATCCACCTGCGGGAGGTGCGGAAAGCCCGCCGCTATCTCACGATTTACGAAGACCGTCGCCCGGAGGCCTACCGGGTAATCTGATGAGGAGGTAACGATGGAGAATCTGTACCGCGAACACATCCTCGACCACTACGGCAACCCGCGCAATCAGGGCACGCTGGAGTCCCCCGACGTCACCTGCGAGTGGGACAATCCGCTCTGCGGGGACGTGGTGCGCATTGACCTCAACCTGGAAGACGGGCGGGTCAGCGAAGTCCGTTTCAGCGGCGAAGGGTGCGTCATCAGCATGGCCTCCGCCTCGATGCTGACCGAGGCCATCAAGGGGAAGACCATCGCGGAGATGGAGGCCCTGCGGGACGAGGACATTTTCGAGATGCTGGGGGTGGAACTGCCCCCTAGCCGCGTGCGCTGCGCTCTCCTGCCGCTGCGCGTGCTCCACAAGGGGCTGGCGGAGCGGCGGTGAGGAAAAACGAGCGGGCCTCCGGTGGACACCGCCGCCCGGAGGCCCGCTTTCGCCCTCGATGGCCGCCATCAGGCCGGAGGGATGTACCCGTGCTCTTCCAGATAGCCGAGCACCTTCGCCACGCTCTCCTCGATCGTCTCCTCCGCCGTGTGGCAGACAATCTCCGGGTTCTCCGGCGGCTCGTAGGGGTCGGACACGCCGGTAAAGTTCTGGATCTCACCGGCGAACGCTTTGGCGTACAGCCCCTTCACGTCCCGCTGTGCGCAGACCTCCACCGGGCACTCCACGTAGACCTCGATGAACTCGCCGATCTCCTCCCGTGACTTGGCCCGCCGCTCCCGATAGGGCGAGATGAAGGAGCAGAGCACCGCGACGCCGTTGCGGGTGAGCAACTTCGCTACGAACGTGACCCGCTCGATGTTCTTGTCCCGGTCCTCCTTGCTGAACCCCAGGTCGCGGGTCAGGCTCTGACGCACGATGTCGCCGTCCAGCCGCTCCACCTTGAGCCCCCGCGCCCGTAACTCCTGCGCGATGACCTTCGCCATCGCCGTCTTGCCCGACCCCGATAGGCCGGTGAACCACAACGTAAATCCTTTCTGTTCCACTGTTTCCTCGTCACTCCTTTGAGATTTGGATTTCGCCGACCACCGCCCGCAGTTCCGCCGCCGGGATGGCCCCGTGACGCAGCAGCCGGGGCGGGGTGACGGTGCAATCGAGAATCGTCGAGGGGACGCCCCCCAGGGCCGGGCCGCCGTCGAGAATCAACTCCACCCGTCCGTCCAACTGCTCCCGCACCTCCTGGGCGGTGATGGTGCTCAATTGCCCCGACCGGTTCGCGCTGGTGACGGCCAGGACGCCGCCCGCCTCTCGGATGAGACGCCGCGCCAGGCTCAAATCCGGCACGCGGACGGCGACCGTCGGCCCAGGGCTCACCGACTCCGGCACCTGCGCCGACTTGGGGAGCACCAGCGTCAGCCCGCCCGGCCAGAAGCGGCGGAAGAGCCGTCGGCAGAGGGGACGCGCCCTCTCCGGCAGCCGGGCGACCCGCCCCAGCACCTCCACGTCGGAGAGCAGCAGGGGAATCGGACGGTTGGCCGGCCGCCGCTTGGCCGCGTACAACCGCCGCACCGCCCGCTCGTCCCAGGGCCAGGCCGCCAGCCCGTAGACCGTGTCGGTGGGGAAGGCGACCAGGCCGCCCTCCCGCAGCACCGCGACCGCCCGGGCGATGTTGGCCTCGGTAGCGTAGAGAAACTCCGTCTCGCTCACGGCTCCGGTTCCAGGGAACTGAAGTAGTCCCGCACGTACTGTTTCATCCCCAGGGGGATGTAACTCCCTTCGAGCGCGGCCCCCGCCTGCTCCGCGTAGGCGGCGTACACTTCCTGGTAGGGGACGGTGGGCTGACCGGGGTTGGTCGCCAGCGAGCCGCTGCCAGTCGTCGGGCCGCCCTCCCCCTCGCGCCCTATGTCGAGCGGCGTCCCCTCCGCGCCGATGCGCTCCGGGGCGTAGATTTCGGAGTAAGGGGCGCCGGTGCCGGCGTCCTCGCTGTGCCCGGCCTGCCCGGCCTGCCCGTCCTGATTCCCCGCCCCTCCTGGGCCGGTCTGCCCGCCCTGCCTGCCCTGCCCGGCCTGTCCGCCTTGAGCCCCTCCGGCGAGTTGGCCTTCCTCCTGTCCGCCGCCGGCCGCGGCGATCTGCCCCCGCCCTTCCTGCAACTGCGACAGGGCGGACTCGACGGCCTGCTGACCCTCGATGCGCTGCCCGGCGGCCCCCATCTGCCGCGCCGCCTCCTGGATGGCCGCCCGCGCCTCGGCGATGTCGCCGCTCTCGATCGCCGCCGCTGCCCGGGCGAATTGCTCCGCCAGCGCGGGGTCGCTGTCCGCCACCGCCTCCGCCGCCTGCGCCAACTCGCGGGCCAGTTCCAACTCCTGCTCGCGGGTGAGGGCCTCCCCCTTGGTCCCGGCGAAGGAGGAGAGCATCGCGGCCGCCTGCTGGTATTCTCCGGCGGCCAACGCCTCCGCGATCCCCTGGGTCAACTCGGAGTCGGCCATCCCCTCGGCGGCGCGGGACAATCCCTCTTGCACTGCCGCCGCGCCGGGGTCCTGCAACTCCGCCAGCGACCGCTCCGCCTCTGAAAGTGCCGCCACCGCCTCCTCCGGCGTCGTCGGGCTTTCGTCGAGGACGGCGATCGCCTCGTCCAATGCCTGCAACAGAGCCTCGCGCTCCGCCTCGGTCAGCCCCTCGGCCTGGGCGACCTCGGCGCGGGCCTCCTCCAGGGCCGCGACTTGCTCCTCGATGGCGGCGGCGACGGCGGCCCGGCGGCGGAGCACCTCGTCCTGTGGATTTGGCAGGTACAGGGAGACGGCCAGGGCGACGGCCAGCGTCAGGAACAGGAGCGCACCCCGCCGCGGAGCCCGCAGCGGCAGCCGCGAGCGGATGTCCACCGCCCGCGCAGCCCGCAGCGCGTCCGCCAACTGGAGCCGGGCCAGCGTCGGGGTCGTCCGCAGGCGGCGACGGCGAATCTCCCAGGCCGTCGTCAGCCGTTCCGCCAGCCCCAGCCGCCGGTCGAGGAGCCAGGCCAGGCGGCGGAGCGGGCGCGGACGGAGCCAGGGCGTCACCGTCCCCAGCGCCGCCCCGGCGCCGGTGAGCAGCCCGGCGAGCGTCATCACCTCTCCGGTCGGCAGCCAGGGCCAGAGCCGCGCGGCCAACGCCAGCGCCAGGCCCACTCCCAGCCCGACGGCGGCCCCCCAGACCATCCCGGTCAGGCTGTCCCGCAGGCGCAGCCAGAGCGACCAGCGCCACAGGTACGCTTTCAGATGGGAGAACTCGCGCTTATCCATCGTCTTCCCTCGTCGGAGACTACTTCACGTCCCGCCGCCGCACGCGCAGGATGGACACCAGCAGCAGGAGCAGCGAGCCGAGCGCGTAGATCAGCACGTAGATGAGCCACGAGGACGGTATCGGGATGCGGTGCCCGTCCACCGCCTGCCAGAAGTACCACAGAGAGTGCTCCTCCTCCAACATTATCTCCGAGGCGATCGCCGCGCTGACGGGGCTCAAACTGACGCCGAAGAGAGCGATGTACGCCAGGATGGACTGCACAATCCAATGGTAGTGGTTGACGCTCAGGGCGGAAGCGGCGATGCCTCCCACCATTAAGACGACGATCGGCTGCACGGTGTTCACCAGCGTCGAGATGACGTAGGTGATGACGTTGGAGACCGTCGTCGTGCGGACGAAAGAGGAGACCGTCATCCCGATCGTGGCGAAGGAGAAGGCCGTGACCAGCACGAGCACCTGAGAGGCGATCAGTTCCGTCAACGTCACGCCGCCGATGGCGAGGGCGATGGTCTCCAAAGGCAGGGCGGACAGAATCAGCAGGGTGATGAAGCCGAGGGAGGCGTACAGTTTGCCCAGTACCAGTTGACGGGCGGAAAGCAAGGTCGTGCGCAGCAGTTCGTAGGTTTTCCGCTCCCGCTCCCCGCTGATGGCCCCGGCGGTGAAGGAGGGGGGGATGAAGGTGGCCATGAAGATCTCCACCAGGATGATGACGTAGAACAGGCCGCGCCCCAGGTCGGTCATGTCCGCGCTGGAAAAGGCGCCGGAACTGTCTAGGATGAGGTAGTAGATGCCCAGGGCCAGGCAACTGAGCAGGATCAGGTAGGCGGTCAGCATAATGAAGGTGCGCAGTTTGCGCATGCGTCCGCGCAACTCTTTCGCCAGGAGGGGGTTGAGTTCGCGCCGCAGCCATCGGCGGCGCGGTCGGGGAGTGGCCTCTGATGTCACGATACGATCCCTTTCGTCAAGCGCATGAACACGTCCTCCAAATCCTCGGCCTCCTCGTGGAAATCGAGCACCGGGAAGCCCGCGCCGACCATCTCCCGCA
>JALWUZ010000562.1 GCA_027079895.1 Anaerolineae bacterium | reverse complement strand
GGCGTTCGTTCCTGGTACTGAACCTGACGCCCGCCGAATCCCGCGATGGCACAACCTGGGGGTTGGCCTACCTGGACTTGGTGGAGCGTGGGGTGCAGTTCCACGACCTGGCCTGCGATGGCGGCAGCGGACTGCGGGCCGGTGTGCGGGAGGCGGAGCTGGCCATCCCGCTGCGCCCGGACCTGTTCCACCTATTGCGCGACGCCCGGCGTCACGCGCAACGGCTGGAACGAGCGGCCTACCGGGCCATCAAGACCGCCGAGCGGGCGCGGCGGGCCGACCTTCAGGCCCGGGGGCTCATCAGTCGGCGTGGACGCCCGCTCAAGGTCGAGGTGTAGTTGTCCCAGGCCGTGGCCGATGAGTCCGCCGCCATAGCGGCCTTCGACAACTACCGGTGGCTGCTCGGCGAGATTCGGTAGGCTCTAGAACCGATCACGCCCGGACAGCAGGTTGTCTCGGTAGCCGATGCTCGGGCCACCATCGAAACGGCCGTTGAGCTGCTCGCCGAGCTCCGCGACTCGGCCATCACGGCCTTCGCTGCCGACCTCAGGGAGAAGCTGCCGGAGTTGCTGGCCCCGCTGGAATGGGTCGCGGAGCAACTGGCGGCGGTATTCGAGGGGGTGGAGGTGGAAGATCAGGCGTCCATTCTGTGGGCCTGGCAACACCGCGAGGAGGTGGAGTGGGACAGCGCGGCCGATTTTCCGGCCGCCTTGCAGCCGGTGGTGCAAGCGGCGTGGGAGATTCTGGACCTGTTCCATCGCTCCTCCAGCCTGGCGGAATCGTTGCACAGTTGGCTGCGCCCGTATTTGCAGATTCACCGGAGCATGCCCCGGTGGCTGCTGTCCCTGCTGCAACTGTATTGGAATCATCATCGCTTTGAACGGGGACGACGGGCAGGGCACAGCCCGCTGGAATTGGCCGGTGTTGAGAACCCCCCGTCACTGATGGAGGTGTTTGGCCAATTGCTAGACCCGAGGACGGCAACCCAACCGGCCTGATTTTTCAAGGTGCGGAAAGTGTCAACCTATTTCCAGGCATTTCGCTGATTTTTGACAAAGGTTTCCAGATTTGGTATGCTTCCCCTCGTAGGACAAAACAGCGAGGAGGGAGCATAGACCATGATGGATGTT
>JALWUZ010000561.1 GCA_027079895.1 Anaerolineae bacterium | reverse complement strand
GGTCGCCAGTGGTCACGTCGAAGGTCAGCCCCAGTCCCAGGGCGACCAGACCCAACAGCAACAGGATGGCGATCGGGCGCCCCAGGTAGGTAGTCAACAGGATGGAGAGCCCCCAGCCGACCAGGCCGCCGCCCCAGGGCTCGCCGACCAGCCGCCAGGGGTCATCCCCGCCGGCGATGGCGTGGGTAAGGGCCAGCAGGCCGATGACGGTCACTTCCGCCCCGACGAGAGGCCGCCAGCGCCAGCGCAAGGGACGGTCGAGTTGGTGTTGCAGCCACAGCAGCCCGGCGAGGAAGAAGGCCAGCGCGGCGGGATAGGCTCCCCAGCCGAAGAGGTAGCGGAGGAGGTCTACCCAGGCGTCCACCCAGCGGCCCGTCGTCACTCGGAAGAGGCCCAAGATGGTGACGAGGCCGACGGCCATCAGGAGCAGGGCCAGGATTTGGTGCAGGAGGGGGTCGCGCACCAGGGCCGCCCAGTCAACCGTCGGCGGCCGGCGTTCCGGCTTCTTCGGCGTCCGCTTGGTCATTGCACCCGCCGCATGCTCAGGCCGATGCGCCGCTGTGCGCTGTCAATGTTCAGGATGCGCACGGTGACGACGCTGCCTTCTTTAACCACGTTGCGCGGATGGACGAAGTTCCCCTCCGCCAGTTCGGAGACGTGTACCAACCCCTCCAGCCCCTCCTCGACCCGGACGAAGGCCCCGAAGTCCACCACGTGGGTCACGACCCCCTGAATCACCTGCCCGACGTGGTACCGCTCGTCCACCGACTGCCAGGGGTCTGGTTGGAGCCGCTTGGTGCTCAGTCCCACGCGCCCGCGCTCCCGGTCCACGCTGAGGACGTAGGTCTCGACCAGTTGGCCGGGCTCGAGGACATCGCTGGGATGGGCCACTCGTCCCCAGGAAAGTTCGGAGACGTGGATGAGCCCCTCGACGCCGCCCAGGTCAACGAAGGCCCCGAAGGAGCAGAGGTCGGTCACGCGCCCCTGGAGGATGTCGCCCGGCAGGAGGTTGTCCAACAGTTCCCGCCGCCGCTCCTCGTTGACCAGCGAGACCCGTTCCGAAAGGATGAAACGCTCCCGTTCGGGGTTCAACTCGATGACTTTGAGCCGCAGGTGGCTTCCCACCAGCCGTTGCAACTCGTTGTACTTGTGCCGCTCATCCGAAAAAGGGGTGAGGTTCACCAGGTGGGAGGCGGGCACGAACCCTTCCAGGCCGTGCCACTCGACCAGCACCCCGCCTCGGTTGTACCCCACAACCGGCAGTTCCAGCACCTCCCCGCGCTCCATCACCGCGCGGGCCTCGTCCCAGGCCGCGCCGGAGGGTTTTTCGGCGGCGGCCTCCGGTTCTCGTGGCCGGGCGGGTCGGTCGGGGGCCGCCGCCTCCCGACCGTACCAGTAATCCATCTGTCCGATGACCGGGGCGGCCTTTCCGTGCTCGCCATCCCGCAACAACGCCGCCCAATACTCCTCGTCCGGGGGCAGGTTCCCCGGCCCCCACTTCTCGCTCGCGTACCCCATCGCCAACTATCCTCTCGAAATTATGTCCCCGTCACGGTTCCGTTCTGCTGTGGTCAAGTATGGCATTCCGTCTCCTCCGCACCGCCACGGCAAATCAGTTGGCGGAGTGCTCCGACTCGATTGCCGACCGGTAGAAAGCGGCGAGGTTGTCGAGGCTGTCACTGGTCTTGAGTTGCTCGACGATCGCTTCGAGCACCCTCACGTCTCGAATCTGGCCCAGTTTCGGGTAGAGCGACATCCCCCGGTCGCCAAACTTGAGCAGCAATCCCAGTTCGAGTGCTTTCAGCAGTCCCTTGCGTACTCCTTCCTGCAAGCCTTTTTGCAAACCTTCTTGCAGGCCCTCTTGCCGGCCCTCTTGCCGCCCAATCTGGATGCCTTTTTGAATGCCTTTCTGGATACCTTTCTGGATGCCTTTTTCCATCCCGATCCGTTCTGCTGTAGTCAAGTATGGCATTCCGTCTCCTCCGCACTACCACGGCCAGATCAGTTAGCGGAGTGCTCCGACTCGATTGCCGTCCGGTAGAAAGCGGCGAGACTGTCGAGGCTGTCGCTGGTCTTGAGTTGCTCGACGATCGCTTCGAGCACCCTCACGTCCCGAATCTGGCCCAGTTTCGGGTAGAGCGACATCCCCCGGTCGCCAAACTTGAGCAGCAATCCCAGTTCGAGCGCTTTCAACAGTCCCTTGCGTACTCCCTCTTGCAAGCCCTCTTGCCGGCCCTCCTGCCGTCCAATCTGGATACCTTCCTGCCGGCCCTCTTGCCGACCGATCTTGATGCCCTTTTCCATCCCAATTCGTTCTGCTGTAGTCAAGTATGGCATTTTCCAGACCTGCGTCACAGTTCACTGGTGGACTGGGCCGGAGCTGCCTTCGCCTGATAGAGGGCAACGAGTCCGTCGAGGCTGTTGGCCGTCTTGAGCCGCTCGACCATCTCGCGGAGCACCTCGACGTCCTGGATTCCGCTCAACTGCTGATACAGCAACAGCCCGTTGTCGCCGAACTTGAGCAGCAACCCCAGTTCGAGTGCTTTCAGCAGCCCCTTGCGCACCCCTTCTTGCAAGCCTTCCTGCAAGCCCTTCTGCAAGCCTTTCTGCAAACCTTCTTGCAAGCCCTCTTGCCGACCCTCTTGTCGTCCAATTTGGATGCCCTCTTGCCGACCGATCTTGATGCCCTTTTCCATCCCGATCCGTTCTGCTGTAGTCAAGTATGGCATTCCGTCTCCTCCGCACCACCACGGCCAGATCAGTTAGCGGAGTGCTCCGACTCGATTGCCGTCCGGTAGAAAGCGGCGAGGTTGTCGAGGCTGTCACTCGTCTTGAGTTGCTCGACGATCGCTTCGAGCACTCTCACGTCCCGAATCTGGCCCAGTTTCGGGTAGAGCGACATCCCCCGGTCGCCAAACTTGAGCAGCAATCCCAGTTCGAGTGCTTTCAGCAGCCCCTTGCGTACTCCCTCTTGCAAGCCTTTCTGCAAACCTTCTTGCAAGCCCTCTTGCCGACCCTCTTGCCGTCCAATCTTGATACCTTTTTCCATCCCAATCCGTTCTGCTGTAGTCAAGTATGGCATTTTCCGTTCCTCCTCGTACTCAATCAACTCCCGATGGAACTGCCGCGTCAGTTCCTCCGGCAACGTGATCAACCCATCTATGAACCGGTACAGCAGCAACACATCATCCTTGCTGTACCCCCGCTCGTACAACCTCCTCACCAGCCACATCTTCCACCGATACCGCTCATCCGCCCGCTTTTTCCTCCGCCGCGTCTCCTGCTCCTTGAGATGCGCCATCACCACCACCGCGAACGGATTCTCGCTCTCCTCCAACTCCTCCCACCGCTCCCGATAGTCCAGCAACTTGACGGTCGGGAACTCGAACAGACACCGAAACCCCCACCGCGCCATCTCGAACCGCTGCGGACGGAAGTTGACCTGCGGGTCGGCCAGCACCGCCATGCTGACTACCTCCACTCCGTACCGGTCGAAAGCCCGGTAGTTGTAGATGAACATCCGCCGCGCAAATTCCTCCTCTGGATACGCTTGCACCTCGATGTGAATCACCAACCACCGCTCGCCGCCGTTCTTGAGATACACTTTCACCAGCACGTCGGCCACCCGACCGCCGGTCTCGCTCCCCTGGGCGATCTCCGCCAACTCCTTGTTCAGAAACTCGTACCCTTGCTGAAAGTCCACATCCTCCGCTACCACCGGGAAGAAGAACCACAAGAAGTACTCGAAGTAAGCCTCGATGGCCTCTTTCCAGATGATGTCCTGATTCATAATCCGTCATCCTCGTGGGGCTGTCTGTGCTGACAGGGATTATATGGCACTGCACGGCGGTTGTCAAATCCACACGCGGCCCGACCGCGTGCCACCGGCGACAAAAAAGCCCCAGGGGGAGCGTCTCCCCCTGGGGCTCACAGTAGCCAGGCCCAGCTCAGGAGTTGCGGAGCACGAGCGGCAGGTAGATGTGCCGCATCACGGCTTCGATGGTGATGGTGTGCGTATCCGTCACCGTCGCGCCGGAGCAGTTGGTCGCCGTCACCGCCAGCGTGTAGACGCCCACGCTCAAGGTGCGCACCGAGACCGCCCCCGTGCCGCCGTCGTCCCACGTGTAGGAGATGGGCAGCGAGGCGTTGTTCGGCGCGTAGGTGGTGGTGAAGGTGTAGCCCCCCGGATGCCCGCTCGTCTCACCGACGATGGTGATGCCCGTCAGCGAGACGCAGGTCCCGGCCTTCACCACGACCACCTGCACTGTGTCGGTGACCGGCACGGCCATATCGCAGTTCTGCACCGCGATCTCGACCGTGTAGGTGCCAACCTGGGTGAAGACGTGGTCGAAGGTGAACGGATCCGCGCTCGACGTGCCGGTGACGA
>JALWUZ010000560.1 GCA_027079895.1 Anaerolineae bacterium | reverse complement strand
CGCGGCGAGGAGGCGGGCAACGGCCTCGGCGAGGACTGCGACGGCGAGCCCCGCCCGAGGGGGGTGGGGATTCCGGCGTCGAAGGCGGCGGAGGCCGGGCCGAGGTGGTAGTCGCCGACGGCGCGGAAGCCGGGGTCGCTCTGGAGCGCGTGGCGGACGGTGATCTCCGGCCCGCCGCCGAGCAAGAGGGTGCCGCCGTCCCACAGGAGGCCGTCCAGGGTGACGGTCGTCCCGGCGGTGCCAGAGATGGGCGGGGTGGAGCCGGTCAGGATGGTGTTGGTCAGGGAGGCGCGTCCGCCGAGGAGGATGAGGCCGCTGCCGTCGTTGTCGGCGATGGTCGTGTGCCACAGGCGCGGCTCTCCCCCGCCGAGGCACAGGCCGCCGCCGATGTTTCCGGCGATGATGTTGTTGATGAGACGGGCGTCGCCGGTGAGGTAGAGTCCGCCGCCGCACCCGGCCCGGTTGCCGACGATGTAGTTGCCGCGCAGGGTGGGGGTCGCGCCGACGATGAGGAGTCCGCCGCCGCCGTCGTCGGTCGCGCCGCCGGTGATGTGGAGGTATTCGACGGTCGGGGCGGCGTTCTCCCCGACGATGACCAGGCCGCGCCCCTGTCCGCCGGCGTCGAGGACGGTTCGGTTGGCCGCCGGGTCGGGGGTCGTCCAGTTGGTGAAGGTGTAGCCGCCGCGCACCGTCAGCGTTTTGTTGATGTAGAGTATCTGGGGGCCGAGTGGGTCGCGCATTTCGGTGGTGGTGCAGCGACCGGCGACTTTGACCACGTCCGAAGAAGAGGTGCTGGCGTCAACCGCCGCCTGAATCGAGGGGTAGACGGTGGGGTCGTCGTTGAGCCGCGCCTGGCAGGTGGGGAGGATTTCGAGCGGCAAGGTGGCGGTGGGCAGGTCGGCGGCGACGGCCCGCACCAAAGCGGTGCCGGGCCGGTCGGGGATGAGGGTCGTCGTGACCAGGCCGCCGTGGGTCGTGCCGGTGACGGGGGTCAGGTGGCCGATGGTGGTCTCGAAGCGGACGGGGAGCCCGTCGGCGACGGGGAGGTAGCCCGCGCCGACGACGGTCGCCGTGATGACGACGGGATGGAGCGGGAGCGCGGAGGAGGTTCCGGTCTCCAGGAAGACGCGCC
>JALWUZ010000559.1 GCA_027079895.1 Anaerolineae bacterium | reverse complement strand
GCAACTTCCCGCCCCGGATGAAGAAGACCTGCACGCAGGCGTCATCCTCCTCGCGGGCGAAGGCGATCACGTCCTGGTCGGCCCCGGTCGTGGAGACGATCTTCTGCCGCTCGACGACCCGCTGCACCGCCTGCAACTGGTCACGCAGCCGGGCCGCCCGCTCGAACTCCAGCGCGTCGGCGGCCTGCCGCATACGCCGTTCCAGGTCGGCGATGACCTCCTCGCCGTGCCCTTCCAGGAAGCGGGCCAGACGCTCGATCATCTGCCGGTACTCCTCCTGCGTCACCGCGCCGATGCAGGGGCCCAGGCAGAGTTTGATGTCGTAGTACAGGCAAGGCCGCTCGTCCCGCCCGGTGATGTCGCGGTTGCAGGTCAGGTAGGGGAACGATTTGCGCAGCAGGTCGAGCGTCTGCCGCACCGCCGCCGAGGAGGTGTACGGGCCGAAGTAGCGGCTGCCGTCCCGCTCCATCCGGCGGGTGATGACCACCTTCGGGAACGGGTCGGCCCAGGTGATTTTGATGTAGGGGTACCGCTTGTCGTCCTTGAGACGCACGTTGTAGCGGGGACGGTGCCGCTTGATGAGGTTCGCTTCCAGAATCAACGCCTCCAACTCGGAGTCGGTGACGATGAACTCCACATCGGCGGCCTCGGCAGCGATAGCGCGGACTTTGGGGTCGTCCCAGGAGGAGGGGCGGAAGTAGGAGCGCACCCGACGGCGCAGGTCAACCGCCTTCCCGACGTAGATGACCGTCCCGTCGGCCCCGTGCATCAGGTAGACGCCCGGTCTGTGGGGCAGAGTCTCCAGTTGAGTGCGGATGTGCTCCGAAACGTCCACCGGCCCGTTCCGTCACTTGACGTGGCTGAAGGTCCAGAACCGATTGACGAAGAAATTCCAGAACAGCACTACCCCGGTGGCGATCACCTTCGCGCCGTTGTACGAAAGGTCGAAATGGCGCATGCCGATTGCCGCCGCCAGGGCCGCCATCGGCCCGGAGAAGAGACCCGTCTCGCCCAGCAGCCAACGGTCTGCGCCGTAGAAAATCGCCGTGTTGATGACCAGTCCGGCGGCGTTGACGGCGAAGAACTGGACGAACTGCTTGCGCAGCGGCTCGCCGCGCGTCTCCGGGTAGACC
>JALWUZ010000558.1 GCA_027079895.1 Anaerolineae bacterium | reverse complement strand
GGAGAAGCGGGGGGTACGGACGCGCGTCAGTGCCAGGGTGGTGTCGTCGTAGAGTTGGACGGTGGCGATGACGGCCGCCGTCCCCCTGGGGGAGCGCATCACCAGCCGCCCGGCGGTGTTGTCGGTGTCCACGATGGTCTGCTCGGCGACCTCGTCCAGCCGCTCGGCGACGGAGACCGGCAGTCCGCGGCCCGCCAGGGTAACGCTCAGCGGTGGCCGTTGGACTTCGAGGGTGACGCGCTGCGCTACGGTCGAGTAGAGGATGTAGGAGCGTATGCCCAGCGGGATGGCGACCGCCAGGCCGATGCAGATGAAGAAGGCGGTCAGCAGGATGGCCCACGCCAAGCGTTCGGGGTTGCTTCTCATAAGTAGCGCACTCCGAAGTCCTTGAACTCGCCGCTGGGTGTCTCCCAGTGGGCCTCCACCCGCTCGACGAAGGAGGCGGGGGAGCCGCGCCGGAGGAAGGCGCGAAATTCCTCCAACGCCGCACGCGGGCCCTCGGCGACGGTCTCGACGGTCCCGTCCCGGCGGTTGGCGACCCAGCCGGTCAGTCCCAGACGGCGGGCGGTACGGGTGGTGTAGTAGCGGAAGTTTACCCCCTGTACCCGCCCGTGGACGATGGCGTGCAGTCGGGATTCAGGCAGCGGGTTGTCCATACTCTCACCTCCCGGAGGTCTTTCGGGCGCGGCGTCTGAGTGCCAATCCCCGATGTAATGTGCGGTTTCCCACTGTCGCCCAAGCAAATCCCCAGGGCCGGCCGGGCTCCTGGGGATTTTGGTCTTGGGTCATCGGTGCGCTACCCACGCCGCCGCACCGCGTTCTCCCACACCACCAGCAGCGGCACGGCGATGAAGATCGCCGAGTAGGTCTCGCTGACCATCCCCACCAGCATCGTCGAGATGAACGGTTTGATCGTCATCCCGCCGAAGAGGATGATGGCGATCATCACGAACATCGCGTTCAACTGGGTCGCCAGCGAGCGGTGAATCGTCTCCAGGATGGAGCGGTTGACCACCGTCTCGAACGGCTCGTTGCGGTGCCGGGGGATGTTCTCTCGAATGCGGTCGAAGACGACGATCACGTCCTGCACCGAGAAGCCGATCACCGTCAGGATGGCGGTGAGGAACAGGGCGTCCATCTCCCAGCCGGCGATGACCCCCATCAGCGCGTAGAAGCCGAAGGAGATGATGAGGTTGTGGAGCATTCCGGCGATGGTGCAGACGCCGTAGCGGAAGGCGTTGGGCACGCGGCGGAAGGAGAACCACATGAACATCACGATGACGAAGGCGGCGACGAGGATGGCCAGTCCGGCGGCGCGGGTCACTTCGTTGCCGACCGCCGGCTCCACCGTGTCGAAGTTCAGCGCGTCCCGGTCAATCGGCCCGACTCGCTCTTCCAGGGCGGTCAGGATGTCCCCCACCTCGTTGGCCGTCACCTCGCGGGTGCGGACTTGCCAGGTGTTGTCCTCCGGGTCGCCCAACGGCTGGATGATCGCGCTGTCCAAGCCGTAGTCGGCGAAGACGGAGCGGATGTCCCCTTCGCTGGCCCGCTCCTGGAACTTGAGGACGAAGATCGAGCCACCGGTGAAGTCAATGCCCAACCGCAGCGGTTGGCCGAACCGCTCGTAGGAAAGTACCATCGCCCCGATGCTGAGCAGTATCAGGACGGCGGAGAAGAGGAAGTACCAGCGACGTTTCTCGACAATGTTGAACATCGTTACACCCCCAGGTACTCTTGGTGTTCGGCCAGCCACTGTCCCGCCGCGGCGGCCACCTGTCGCACGAAGGTACGGGTGGCGAATACGGCGGTGAAGACGTTGACGACCGTGCCGATCGCCAGGGTAATGGCGAATCCCTTGACGATGCTGGCCCCGAAGTTGGTGCCGAAGAAGAACAGGATGGCGCAGATGATGAGGGTCGAGAGTTGCCCGTCCCGGATGGAGGGCCAGGCTCGGCTGAAGCCAATCTCGATGGCGGTCATCAGTCGCCGTCCGCGCCGCAACTCCTCCTTCATCCGCTCGAAGATGAGGATGTTGGCGTCCACCGCCATCCCCGCCGAGAGGATGAAGCCGGCGATGCCGGGCAGTGTCAGGGTAATCGGCATGACCTTGTAGAGCGCGAAGTTGATCAGGACGTAGATGAACAGGGCGATGTCGGCCAGGCCGCCCGGTATCCGGTAGTAGATCAGCATGAACAGGAAGACGATGACCAGACCGATGACTCCGGCCCGCACCGACTTTTCGACCGACTCGCTGCCCAGCGTCGCGCCGATGCGGTTGAAACTTTCCACCCGCAGGGGGATGGGGAGCGCACCGTAGCGCAGTTGAACCGCCAGTTGCCGGGCCGTGTCGTAGGTGAACTGGCCGGAGATGGAGGCCTGTCCGTTGGGAATCGGCTCCCGCACGACGGGGCAGGAGATGACCACTTTGTCCAGGACGATGCAAAGGTACTGGCCGGTGTGGGAGGCGGTGTAGTCGGCGAAAATCTGGGCGGCGTCGGGGTTCAGTTCGAAGGGGATGATGTACTCTCCCTGTTGGGTGCGGTCGAGCCCGACGTTTTTCAGCCCCGCGCCGGTGAGGATGGTCTCGTAGATTTTCTTGCCGCCGGCTCCCTGCTGGGGGACAGGGGTCGGCTGCGGGCCCGTCGCCTCGCCGGAGGTGATGGTGATGGAGTTGATCACGTCCCCCACCGCGATGGATTTGACGACATCCATCCCTTTCACCACCTGTCCGAAGACGGTGTAGGCCCCGTCCAGTTGGGGGGTGGGGGCCAGGGTGATGTAGAACTGGCTGCCGCTGGAGGCCCGCTCCGGGTTGACCTCGTCGCCGCGCCGGGCCATCGCGATCGCTCCCTCGACGTGCGGCAGGCCGATCTCCGCCGGGATGGTGTAGCCGGGGCCGCCGGTGCCGTTCCCCAACGGGTCGCCGCCCTGGATGACGAACCCCTCCTCAACGCGGTGGAAGGTGAGGCCGTTGTAGAACCCCTGCTCCGCCAGGAAGACGAAGTTGTTGACCGTCTGCGGGGCGGCCTGGGGGTTCAGGCTGACGACGATGTCCCCCTTGTCGGTCGAGATGGTGGCGGTGTAGGCCAGGGAGGTATCAATGAGCATCGGCGGCGGCTCGCTGTACATCCCGTTCCGGTCGGCGGGGACTTCCGGCATGGGGGGGAACTCTGGGACCGGCTCGGCGGTGGCCGGGGGCTGGCCCAACTCCGCCGTCGGCGAGGTCTCGGCGGTGGCGGTGATCGTTTGCTGCCGCTTGGTCTCCGGGCCGCCCAAAGTGGTGGTGATGACGGTGCCGGGCGGCAGCGGCACCGCGCCGGCGTCCACAAATTCCAGCAAGGCGGTGCCCTTGATGGTCTCGACGGCCTGCTCCGGGTTTTCGATGCCCGGCAGTTCGACGATGATGCGCCGCTCTCCCTGGGCCTGGACGACGGGCTCGGTCAGGCCCATGCTGTTGACGCGGTTTTCGACGATGCGGCGGGCGGTCTCCATCGAGGCGGCGTCCAATTCCTGCCCCTCCGGCACGTCGGCGGCCAAGAGGACTTGCAGGCCGCCCTGTAAGTCCAGTCCCAGCCGGAGCGAGAGAGAACGCTGGCCCGGCGGTCGCCAGAAGAGCAGGTTCTCGAACCAGGCGGGGTGGTCAATGTTCAGGTCTATGAACAAGGTCGTGACGGCGATGAAGATGATGAAGATTAGTTGCCAGGTCTCTGATTTCTTCATACTCCCCTCTTGTGGTGATGTCTTTTGCAACCGGGGACGCGGATGGGAACGTGGGTCAGGCTCGAACTCCCACGCGGGGCGTGGGAGCGGGATGCCGCCGCGACGCCGGAGCGTCCCGTCGGCGGCCGGTCTCCGGGCAAACAGGGCAAATTATAACTTACTGGTGGGGTTTGTCAATCCGCGCCGCTGCGGTGTGGGGCTTTTTGGAGGACGCTGGTAGGCGATGGCAGTGCCACCGCCTACCTCTTTTGACCAGAGGGGAGACCCTAGCCGCGCCGGTTCGGGGAGGGGGTGACGGTCGGCGAGGCGGGGGAGACGTGCTCGTAGGTCGCCCCGCCGACGACGGTGAACTGCCGCTCGCCGGGGGCGCTCCATCCGGGCGGTGGGGCCGCGTTCCAGCCGGGGATGTGCTGCTGGCCCCCCGGCGGGGCGACGACGACGACCGGCGGGTACGCCCCCTGGGGATAGGCGGGGTAGGCCGGCGACCGTGCCTCCTGGCGGCGGCTGACCCAGACGATCAGCAAACTGGTGGGAATGGCCGCCCCCACGCCGCACACCGCCCCCGCCAGGTCCGGGTCCGAGAACTTCGCGTCAGGCAGGTAGACGTCGATCCAATCGGAGAGGCGGTCCACGGTATCCACGGTCTCGAACCCACCTGTATTTGAAACCAGGGG
>JALWUZ010000557.1 GCA_027079895.1 Anaerolineae bacterium | reverse complement strand
TGCCAGATGAACGACAAACAAACCGCGCTCTCATTCTAGAGCCACCGGGTATAGATGGCAATAGGAAATTAGTACTATAGACCCCGATTGTCTCCATGTCCACCGAAGAGCAGCACGACCCGCCGGTTGCCCTCCGCTGTCACCTGTGTTACAATTTGCCCGACCTCCCGCCGGGAGGATCACACCGTGTTAGGAGGAAAAATGATCGTCACAACTAAACAACTGTTCGCTCACGCCTACGGCAACTACGCCCTGGGCGCGTACAACATCAACAACGCCGAGCAGATTATGGGGCTCTTTCGGGGCAACATCCGCTCCCAGGCCCCCTTCATCGTCCAGATCTCGCGCGGCGCACGGGCCTACACCGACAAGCGGCTGCTGGAGTATATGATCCGCGCCGCCGAGGAGATCTTCCCCGACGCCATCTTCGCCGTCCACCTCGACCACGGCGACGAGGAGACCTGTTACGACTGCATCGAGTCCGGGTTCTACTCGTCGGTGATGATTGACGCCAGTTACCTCCCCTTCGAGGAGAACGTCGCCGTGACCAAGCGAGTGGTGGAACGGGCCCACGAAAAAGGCATCAGCGTCGAGGCGGAGTTGGGCCAGTTGGGCGGCGTCGAGGAGGACATCAGCGTGGACGAGGACAAAGTCCACCTGACGGACCCGGAGCAGGCGGCGGAGTTCATCGCCCGCACCGGCTGCGACAGCCTGGCCTGCGCCATCGGCACCAGCCACGGCGCGTTCAAGTTCTCCGGGAGACAGTCGCTCCACTTCGAGATCATCGAGGCCATCCAGAAACTGGTGCCCGGCTTCCCGCTGGTCATGCACGGCTCCTCGTCGGTGCCGCAGGAGGAAGTGGAGCGCATCAACGCCGCCGGCGGAGCCCTCAAAGGCGCTAAAGGGGTGGATCCCAAGCAATACCTCCCGGCGGCCAAGTTGGGCGTCTGCAAAATCAACATAGACACCGACGGGCGGCTGGTCTGGACGCGGGTGCATCGGGAGTACTTCCGCGACCACCCGGAGGTGTTCGACTTCCGCAAGCCCGGCAAGGTGTTTATGGAGGAGTACGCCAAGTTCATCGCCAGCCGCAACGAACTGCTCGGCTCGGCAGGGCAGTTGGAGGCGGTGCGGGCTATGCTGACCGGCGAGTAGAGGCCCCCCGATGACCATCCCAGCCTGGGTGTCGGAGGCGGTCTTCTACCAGATTTTCCCCGACCGGTTCGCCCGCAGCGGGCAGGTGTCGCAGCCACGCCACCTGGAACCCTGGGACTCCCCGCCGACCGTCTACGGCTTTAAGGGGGGCGACCTGGTGGGCGTCGCCGACCGCCTGGACTATCTGGCCGACCTGGGCGTCACCGCCTTGTACCTCAACCCGATCTTCCAGTCGGGGGCCAATCACCGCTACCACACCTACGACTACTTCCGGGTGGACCCAATCCTCGGCGGGGAGACGGCCTTCCGCCGCCTGCTGGATGCGGCCCACGCGCGGGGTATCCGCGTCATCCTGGACGGGGTCTTCAATCACACCGGGCGGGGGTTCTACCAGTTCCACCACACGCTGGAGAACGGCCTGGCCTCCCCCTACCTGGACTGGTTCTACTTCGACGAGGAGCGGCTGCGGGCCGGGACGCCGATCGTCGCCTACCCGGCCCATCCGGTGCGGGACAGCCTGGCCGAACTGGGCTACCGGGCCTGGTGGGACCTCCCCGCCCTCCCCAAACTCAACACCGGGACGCCCGCCGTGCGGCAGTTCATCCTGGACGTGGCCCGGCACTGGCTGGAGTTCGGCGCGGACGGCTGGCGGCTGGACGTGCCTCAAGAGATAGACGATGACGACTTCTGGCGGGAGTTCCGCCGCGTGGTGAAGGGGGTCAACCCGGAGGCGTACATCGTGGGGGAGATCTGGGGCGATGCGACCCGCTGGCTTCAGGGGGACATGTTCGACGCGGTGATGAACTACCCCTTCAGCCGGGCCGCCCTGGGGTTCTGCGGCGGGGAGCACCTGGACACCTCCCACCGGCCGGGCGGGTACGAGTTGCGCCCGCTGGACGGCCCTCAGTTCGCCGACGCGGTGGAGGCGATGCTCGCGCGGTATTCCTGGGACGTCTCCCTGGCCCAGTTGAACCTGATCGGCAGCCACGACACCCCGCGCTTCCTGACTCTGGTACGCGGCGACCGGGACGCGCTGAAACTGGCGGTGCTCCTCCAGATGACCTTCGTCGGTGCGCCCTGCATTTACTACGGAGACGAGGTCGGCATGTCGGGCGGCCCGGATCCCGACTGCCGCCGCGCCTTCCCGTGGGATTCGGCGGCCTGGGACGCCGACCTGCACGCCCACTACCGCCGGTGCATCGCCCTGCGCCGGGCCCATCCCGCCCTGCGTCGGGGGGAGTTCGTCGCCCTGCACGCCGCCGGAGTGGTGTACGCCTTCCTGCGCCGTCTGGGGGACGAGGTTCTGGTCGTCGTCCTCAACGCCGGCGCGGAGACGTACCATCTGGCGGTGCCGGTCGCCGGTCAGTTGGATGAGGGTGCCCGACTGCACAACCTCCTGGGGGCTGGGGAGGCGCGGATCGCCGCCGGGCGTCTCGTCGGGGCGGATGTGCCGGGCCGCTCCGGGGCGGTCTTCCTCCGCTCGGATGACAAAAACACACCCGGCGCGGGTTGAAATCCCGCGCCGGGCACAAAACCGACCGCTGCCGCCTCACTCGGCGGTCTCGTCTTCCGTTTCCTCCCCGTCCTCCTCGTCCTCGAACGGCAGTTGGACGACGAACCGGCTGCCGGGGCAGGTCTCCTCGTCGTAACCGGGGCTCTCGGCCCAGATGCGCCCGCCGTGCAACTCCACCATCCCTTTGGTGATGGCGAGCCCCAGCCCAGGCCCTCCTCCCTTGAACTTGAACGTCCCCGACGAGTGGAACGCCACCTCCCCCGTGCGGTAGAACTTCTCGAAGATCAAATCCAAATCCTGCGGCGCGATACCGATGCCGGTGTCCTCGACTGCCACCTCGACGCAGCGGCCCAGGTCGGGAGTCTCCACCACCCGGCCCGTCACGGTGATGCTCCCGCCGTCGGGGGTGTACTTGATGGCGTTGTTCACCAGGTGGTAAAACACCTTGTACAGCAAGTCCGGGTCGCCGGGATAGGGGGGCAGGCCACGCAGGGAGTCATAGGTCAGAGTCAGGTTGCGCTGTTCCAACGCCTCCCGGAACTCGCGGTAGACCCCATCCATAATGACAAAGAGGTTTACCTGGGTGCGGTGGACTTTGACCCCGTTGGCCATCACCCGCGAGACGTCAAGGATGTTGTTGAAAATGCGGTGCAGCCGCTTGGTGCTGTTGACCACTCCCTCGACCAACGCCTGCAAGGACGGCTCCCGCTGGACGATCTCGTTGCTCTGCATCATCTGGGCGTAACCCAGGAGGGCGGCGACGGGGGTACGCAGTTCGTGAGCGGATACCTGAATGAAGTCGGTCTTGGTGCGGTCGAGTCGTTCGAGACGCCGCAGAGCGCGGGTCAATTCCTCGTTCGCGCGACTCAGGTCGGCGATGGCCTGCTGGTCGGCGTCCCGCAACCGCCCGGTCAGGCGCACCAGGACACGGACGCTCAAGGAGGGGCTCCGGCCCAGCACGTTCAGGAAAGTATCCCGGTCTATCTTCAGGACGGTCAGGGGTTGAGTGGCGCGGATGGTGGCGGTCCGGCGTCCGCCCTCCTGCAACAGGGCCATCTCCCCGAAAGTCTCCCCCACCCCACAGGTGTGCAGAAACCGCTCGCTGCCGTCGAGGAACTGCTTGATGACCTCGATCTCCCCGTCAACGATGAAATAGACGGCGTCGCCGATGTCGCCTTCGCGGACGATGATGTCGCCGGGATCGTAACACTCCTGAACCGCCGCTCGTGCCAACTCGTCCACGTCCTCTTCCGCGAGGCCGAACAGGAGCGGTCGCAGGAACTCCTTTACCCCTTCTAGGTCACTGATAGAGGCGTGTGTACATTTCTCGCTCATAATCTCACCCAGGGTACTTTTGCCCAGTATACGCTAATCCGCCACTGATGGGGTTACAAATGCGTTACGGAGAGGTTGCCACACGGTATATATTATCCTACTTCCCGCAGAAGTCAACTTCCCCTACCGCCTGAGCGATAATGATGGTATAATACTGCACAACCGCTCACCACCTGACCGAGAACAATGCCCAACCTGACGCGCAGAGAATTCATCAAACTGGGCGGGGCCGCCCTGGCCAGCATGACGCTCCCTCCGCTCCCGGCCCGTGACCTGCTGGTTCGCGCCACCGTGCGCCGGGGCCGGGTCACTACCTGGCGGATTCGCGTCCACACAGAGCCGGACAGGCGCGCCCCGACGGTTCGCTTCTACCGGTACGACGATGTCATCT
>JALWUZ010000556.1 GCA_027079895.1 Anaerolineae bacterium | reverse complement strand
CTGGGGTGGGGATTGGCGGTCGCCCTGCTGCCCCCGCTGCGACGAGGAGCAGCAGGGCGACCGCCAATCCCCACCCCAGACCGCGCCGTCGGGGAGTCATACGACCGTCTCCTCCAGGTGAATGGAGCGTTGCGCGTACCCGGCCAGCAGATCCTCGAAGCATCCCGGCGTGCGCCCCACGTACTCCGGCGGCGAGACCCCCTTCCGCGTGAAGAGCCCCTTGAGCACCTGCCGCGCTACGATGGTACAGGTGTAGCCGGTGGTGCGGGCCATCGAGGTGACGCCCCCGGCGCGGTCGTACTCGTCCCACAGGTCGTAGATGTACCGGCGCGGGCGGCCCGCCTGTTCCCCCTCCACGATGACCCGCATGACGGTGAAATCCTCCTCCCCCTCCTCCAGCCGCCAGCGGTCGAAGAGCAGGCGGGAGGTCACGGCCAGCGGGCTGACCTCCTGACCGTCCACCGCGATGGGGCGGGGGTCGAAGAAGCCGCTCTCCCGGAAGACGCGCATCAGGGCGGCGTGGCCGGGGTAGCGCAGCGTCTTCTCCTTCATAAACGGCGCGTCCAGCGTCTTGAGCAGGGTGCGGAGCCCATCGGTGTTGAACGCTTCCAGCGTGCCGACGGGGGCGAAATCCACCAACTCCACCTCGGAGAGGGCCGGGCGCACCACCTCCACGCCGTGCTCCACCAGGCGGGCCGGACGGGTGTACTCCTCCAACACGTCCGCCGGCGAGAAGACCGCCTTGTACTCGTAGGGCCAGCGGCGCACCTTCGGCAGACCGCCCACGTAGCAGACGTAACGCTCCGTCCGCTCCAGGAGGTGATCCACATACCCGGCGATGATGTTGCTCAAGCCGGGGGCAACCCCGCAGTCCACCACCGCCGTCACGCCGCGGGCGGAGGCCGGCGCGTCCAGGGCGAAAGGGTCTTCGGGGAAGAAGGAGATGTCCACCACGTCCTTCCCGGCCTCGATGACCTGCCGCAGGGTGTCGAACCCCATGAAGCCGGGGACGGCGCAGATGACCAGGTCGGCGTCGGCGACCAGCGGGCCGACGGCGGTCGTGCGGAGGTCGGCCTGGCGGGTGGCGACGGGGACGGCAGCGGCGAGGCGGCGCAGGGCCTGGGGGGCGTAATCAACGG
>JALWUZ010000555.1 GCA_027079895.1 Anaerolineae bacterium | reverse complement strand
GTCGCCGCCTCGTCCACCACGGTGAGGTCCGAGTAGTTGTCCAACAGGGTGCGCAGCCCCAGACGGACTACCTCGTGATCGTCCACGATCAACACTTTGAGTGCCATATCTCGCCTCCGGCGTGGTCGAACCTGTGAAGCCACAGATGTTACTCACGAGTAACTTACTCGTGAGTAACATTGTCTCATCGTGTCCGGTGGTCTGCGCCGGACGACTCGCGCAGGCGTCTTCTCAACTTCTCCAAATCGGCGCGGGTGGAAAGCAGAATGCCGTGTTCGGCGGCGTATGCCCGCGCCGCCGGCGTGAACCCGCTCCGGCTGATGAACCAGGGCCGCGCCGACAGCGACTGCGCTTTCTCCAGGAGCGCGGCCAGTTCCTTCTTCCCGGCCGCCTTGCTCCGCCATTTGACCTCCACCGCCCACCGCTCGCCGTTCTCCGCCAGGGCGTCCACTTCTATCTGCCCGTCGGGGGAGCGGTAGGATGCCACACGGTGGAAGGTCGGCAGCCGGAAGTCCCCGCTGAGCCCGAACAAGTCCCCATCCACCGTCTGACCGGCGAAGTCCCGCAGCAACTCCCGCACCTCCGCTTCTTTGGCCGCCCCCAGTTCGGTCGCCAGCCGGAACCGCTCCGCCTCCAGGTCGGCCAGCAGGGGGGCCAGCGTGGCCCGACTGGCCGCCGGGTCCACCTCGATGCCCTGCGTAACCGCCCCGACCCAGTAGCGCAGCACCGGGTCGCGGTAGAAGTACTCGCCCCCCTCTTCCACCACCAAGTCCACCTCCTGCAATGCCCGCAGGTAGCCCCGCGTGGTGGAGGCTCCCTTGTGGATGCGGCGGGCTACCTCGGTGAGAGTCAGCCCGTCCTCCTCGGCCAGCACCTGAAGGATGGCCTTGAGGATGCCGTAACCCCGCGCCAGCCGCAGCGACACGTCGTACAGGTAGCGGCAGTAGTGGTAGATCTGCCCCCGGCGGCTCAACACTTCCAGCACGAAGGCCTGTGAGACGTCCTCCGGCTGCAAGTCGGACGGCGTCGCGGTCAGGTTGCTCATCCGGGTCGTCACGGCGTGGATGTAGAATGGATGTCCACCGGTCAGTTGGTGCAGGCGGCGGCCTACTCCCGGCGGCGGGGTGACGCCCAGGATACGCTCCGCCAGGGCCAGGGTCGCGTCGGGGGGGAAGCGCGACACCGCGACCATCTCGAATTGGAGGAAGAGGGGCGAGTTCCCCTCCTGGACGATCGCCTCCATCGCGTGGATGGCGGAGGCGGCGACGATGTATCCCAGATGCTCGTGCCGCTGCATCGCGGCCCGGAAGAGGTGCCAGGGGCGGCGCACGGACGGGTAGTTGCCCAGGACGGCGAACTCGGTGAACTCGTCCAGGAGGAGGAGCAGGCGGCAGTCCAGTTCTTGCGCCAGTTTCTCCGGCAGGTCCAACGCCAGCGTGACCTGGGTAGCGGGGTCGTCGCGGGCGTTCTCGATCGCCGCCATAGTCTGGGTGACGGAGCGCAGGCCGGCCGCCGGGCCGCCGAGGAGGGCGGTGGGGGTGAGGAAGGCTTCTATCTCCCCCTGCCCCTGGGTCAGAGCCCAGAACGTGACCAATCCCACGTAGCGGCGGCTGAACAGTTCGGGGGATGTGACCAGTTCCTCGAAGTCAATGTAGACGGGGCGGACGGGGCCGGACGGGGCGGTCTCCAGGAGGCGGGCGGCGTGTTCCAGCAGGAGCAGGGTCTTGCCGATACGGCGCAGGCCGAAGAGGGCCAGGTGGCGCGGACGGCCGGCGGCCAGGTCGGCGGTGGCCTGTTGCAACTGGGCCAGTTCCCGCTCCCGGTCGGTGAACAGGGCGCGGAGGTGGGATGGGTAGAAAGGGATGGGCATAATCGTTCCCGTCGGTAGGGCGATTGACCTATAGCGCAAGTGCCCTAACTATATCACGGTGTCGCGGCCCTGACAAGCCCGGCCGCACGGCGACCGCTCCGGCGGTCAGTACGGCACGGTGAGTATCAGCGTCAGCCCCCGGCCCGGCGCGGTGTCAATGTCCAGCGACCCCTCGATGAGCCGGGTGCGCTCGCGGATGTTGCGCATGCCCTGGCCGCGATTGTTGATCGGCAGGGCGGCCAAGCCGACCCCGTCGTCGGAGATGCGGAGTTGCAATGCGCTGGGGCCGTAATTCAGATGCACCTCGACCCGGCGGGCCTGAGCGTGCCGGGCGACGTTGGTCAACGCCTCACGGGTGATTTGGAGGATGTGCTGCCGCCGCTCACTCCCCAGCGGGCGCGGCTCTTCTCCTTCGACGTTGAACTCGGTCTCCAACAAGGTGTTGACGTGGAACTCCTTGAGCAAGCGGGTCAGGCCGCTCTGGAGGTCATCCCCCGGAATCTCGCCGCGCAGGTCGAAGATGTACCGCCGAATGTCACGGATGGTCTGGTTGAGCCCGTCAATGGCGCGGGTCAGTTGTTCGCGGGCCGCCTCCGGCTGATTGACCTCCGGCTTCAGGTTGTGCCGCGCCCCTTCCAAGATGAGGCCGGCGGCGTAGATGGACTGGATGATGCCGTCGTGGAGTTCCCGCCCGATGCGCTCCCGGTCCCTGGCGAGGGCCTGCCGCTGCTCCATCCCCTCCAACCAGGACTCGATTTCGTTGAGGACGGCGCTCAGCGACATCACGATGCCGTAGGTGATGGCCGCGCCGCAGATGGCCAGCAGCAAGGAGAGCGGTATGCCGGTCACGGCCTGGAACGTCTCGCGGTTGAGGACGTTCGCCGGAAAGAAGGGGGCCGGCGGGCCCACCAGGCCGCCGAGCAGCCCGAAGACGCCCATGGAGAGGCCGGTGACTCGCAGGTGGGACTTGACCAGTCGCAGCCGCTCGCCCCCGATAGTCTGAAAAGTCTGGCGGCGCAGCCCCCAGGCCCCCAGCAGGCCGCCGGGGAACGCCATCCCGTAGCGGGCCGCCAGTTCCCCGCCGAGGTAGACCTGGGCCGGGTCCAGTCCCAGGGCGATGGCGAGCCCGACGCCGAGCAGCCAGACCAGGAAAAGTGCGCTGAGGAGCGCCCAACGTCGTTCGTCCCGTCTCTCCGGGGCGGTGTAGGATTGGAGGGCGAAGGACAGCAGGGCCGCGTAGCCGATGGCCTCCACGATGAGCAGCCAATGACTGCCGGCGTCGCCGGAGCCGCGCAGCAACGGTTCCCAGGCCAGGAGCGTTTCGCAGAAGCCGAAAATCGCCAGGGGGGTCAGGTCACGGGCGATCTTCAGGCGGGCGTTGCGCCAGGAGAGGATGATGATGGACATCCCCAACACAAAAAACGCCTGACCGTGCAAGAGCGATAGCAGTAAGTGATGTGCGGCAAGCATCTCGCGCAGCCAGAGCATCCGTCAACCCTTCCCGTGGCCAGAATTTTGGGGTCGGGGCGGGTTTGACGCCCACCCCCACCATCGAAGCGAGGAAATTATACCAGCGATACCCGTTTGTCACAACAAAGAGCGGTGGTAGGTGCGGTAGAGTTTGTACCGCTCCCAGCCCAGGTGGACGATGATGCGGTTGATGGCGGTGTTGTCCTCGGCGGTGAGGGACATGTCGGCCCAGGAGTACCCCTTGCGGATCAACGTCCGCGCCGTTTCCAGGTAGAACAGGGAGTCCAGGCCGCGCCCGCGATACTCCTCCAGCACCGCCAGCAGTTTCAGGCTGGCGACGTCAATGTGACGCATGCGGTACCACAGCCGCAGCCAGCCCAGCGGGAACAGCCGCCCGTTGGCCGCTTTGAGGGCCTGATTGATGTCGGGGATGGTCGCCGCGAACCCCACCGGCTCCCCGTCTATCTCGGCGAACAGCACCAGTTCGGGGTCCAGCACCGGGCGCAGTTCCTCGACGAAGCGGATGAACTCCTGCTCGTCCATCGGGACGTGGTTGCGCATGTACCCCATCGCCACGTTGACCAAGTGCATCACCCGCTTGACATCATCGTCCCAATGGGCCGGGTCCGCCGTCCGAATCCGTACCCCCGTCCGGCGGCGGACGATCTCCGCCACCCGCAGCACTTTCGGCGGCAGGTTGGAGACATCGCCCAGGGCCTTCAGGTCCACCCGGTAGGCGTAGGCGTCCCGGTACTTGGTCATCCCGTACCGCTCCAGGAAGTCGGCGTAGTAGGCGGGACTGTGACCGCAGAGCAGCACCGGTGGGTAGTTGCGTCCCTCGATGAGCACCCCCGGCGAGTCGTCCATCGAGAAGTAGAACGGCCCGCGAATGGTCTCCATCCCCTTGTCGCGGGCCCAGTCGCAGACGGTGTCCAGCAACGCCTCGGCGACGGCGTAGTCGTCCACCGTCTCGAAGAAGCCGAATCCGGCGGCCTTTTCGTCGAGGTAGCGGTTGGAGCGGTGGTTGATCCAGCCGACGATGCGGCCCACGTCCTCGCCGCCGCGCCGGGCCATGAACAGGGCCGCCTCCCCGTAGCGGAAGAAGGAGCCGCGCTCCGGGTCGAGGGTGTGCAGTTGGCTGCGGATGAGCGGCGGTACCCACAGCGGGTCGTCGCGGTAGATGCGCCAGGGGAAGCGCACGAATCGTCGGCGTCCGCGAGCGTCCGTAATCGGTTCGATCCGAATCATCTCATTTCTCCAAAATGATGGTGACCGGGCCGTCGTTGTGGATTTCCACCAGCATGTGGGCCCCGAACACGCCCATCTCGACGGGGACGCCGTATCCGCGCAGTTTTTCGGCGAAGCGGGCGACGAGCGGCTCGGCGATCTCCGGCGGCGCGGCCTGGATGAAACTGGGACGGCGGCCTTTGCGGGTGTCGGCGTACAGGGTGAATTGGGAGATGACCAGGGCCGCGCCGTCCACGTCGAGCAGGCCGGCGTTCATTTTGCCGTCCGCGTCCTCGAAGATGCGCAGTCCGGCGACTTTGCGGGCCAGCCAGTCCGCCGCCGCCTCGGTGTCCCCGTGCGTGACGCCGACCAGGAGCACTACGCCCCGTCCGATGGCGCCCACGATTTGGCCGTCTATGCTGACGGCGCCTTTGTTGACCCTTTGGACTATTACGCGCATTGGTACCCCCTGTGATGGGCGAACACGTGGGTTGGGGGGCAACCGCGAGGGTTGCCCCTACCGTTCGACGTTGGTCGCGGGGCAAACACGTGGGTTTGCCCCTACCGTTCGATGCCGGTTGGCAAACACGTGGGTTGGGGGCAACCGCGAGGGTTGCCCCTACCGCCGTTCCGGCAGGCCGATGGCGTCTTTGACTGCGGTGATGGTCTCCTCGGCGATGGCGGAGGCCCGGCGGGCACCGTCGGCCAGGACGTCCCACACGTCGTCGGGATGGGCATCCCATTCCGCCCGCCGCTCGCGGAAGGGCGCGAAGTAGTCGGCGATGTTCTGGGCCAGTTTCCGCTTGCACTGCACGCAGCCAATCCCCGCGTTCCGGCAGTCGTGCTCGATCTGCCCCACCTCGTCGGCGGAGAAGAATTTGTGGAGCGAGTAGACGTTGCACACCTCCGGGTGGCCGGGGTCGGAACGGTAGCGGCGGGCCGGGTCGGTCATCATCTGCATCACCCGCCCCTGGATCTCCTCCGGCGGGGAGGCGATCTCGATGTGGTTGTTCAGCGACTTGCTCATTTTCTGCTTGCCGTCAATCCCCAGCACTTTGGTGAACTCGGTGTACTTGGCCTGGGGCTCAACCAGCACGTCGCCGAAGAGCCGGTTGAAGCGGCGCACGATCTCGCGGGTGAACTCCAAATGCGGGGCCTGGTCCACGCCGACGGGGACGGTGTCCGCTTTGTAGAGCGTGATGTCGGCGGCCATCAGCACCGGATAGCCGACCAGCCCGTAGTTGACGTTGTCCGGCTGCTGGCGCACCTTCTCCTTGAACGTGGGGAGGCGGGTCAGCCAGCCGAGCGGTGTCACCATCGAGAGCAGCAGGTGGAGTTCGACGACCTGCGGCACGTGGGACTGGACGAAGAGGATCGTCCCCCGGTCGGGGTCTATGCCGGCGGCCAGCCAGTCCAGGGTCATCTCGTAGGTCCAGGTGCGCAGTTTGTCGGTGTCGGACAGGGTGGTGAGGGCGTGCAGGTCAACGACGCAGTAGATGCAGTCGTAATCGTCCTGCAGGGCGACGTAGTTGCGGATGGCTCCCAGGTAGTTGCCCAGGTGCTGGCGTCCGGTGGGCCGGGCGCCGGAGAATACGCGATGTCTCTGTTCGGTCATTGGATACCTCCTAATGTCGAAATCCCTTCCGGGGACTAACGGGCCACGACGACGGCGATGGCCATCTCCCGACTGTGCGACAGGCTGACCGCCCACTCGGTGAGCCCCAGTTCGGCGGCGCGGGCGGCGGCCCGACCGGACAGGCGCAGCAGCGGCTTGCCCCGCTCGTCGCCGATGACCTCTACCTCCCGCCAGCCGATGCCGTCGCGGGCCATCATGCGCACCCCGACTCCCAACGCTTTCGAGGTGGCCTCTTTGGCGGCGAAGCGGGCGGCCAGTTCCGGTATCCGTCCCCGGCAGTAGATGACTTCCGCCAGGGTGTAGACGCGCTCCAAGAAGCGGTCGCCGTGTCGCTCCACGAGGCGAGCTATGCGGTTGAGTTCTACCAGGTCTACGCCGGTTGTGAGCATTGGTTGAGTGGCAAGTTTGCAAGTTTGCAAGTGTGCAGGTGGGCAGGTGGGCAGGTGGCTATTGGGGGCTCACGCGCACGGTGCCGTCTTGCACTTCCACCAGGTCGTCGGTGTGGATGCGGGTTATGTCCACTTGGTCCACCATCGGTATCGCGGCGATGATCGCGCCGACCGCCACGACCGGGTCCGCCTCGGCGTTGATGATCGCCGCCGGAGCCAGTCCGTTCCGCGCCAGCCGGTAGAGGGTGTACGAGCCGACGGTGCTCCCCTTCCCGGTGGGGAAGACCAACACCCGCCCGGCGACCCGCTCCCCGCGCAGCGGATGGCCTTTTTCGACTACCTCCCCCGTGTCCGGGTCAACGCCACCGAGGAAGCCGATGGGGGCCGGCGAGACCAGGGCTCTCCCGACCGCCGTCCCCTCCTTGATGACGCGCCCTTTCAGGTGAATCTCGTGCATCGGCGGCTCACTCGGTCAGGTCGAACTCCTCGATGTTCCACAGTTCCAGGTACTCGCTGGGGTCGAGCACTACCCCGGTCACGCCGGGCCGGACGGCCACCAGTTTGGGCGCGAAGTACAGCGGCAGCGCGGGCAGGTCGTGTGAGAAAATCCGCTGCGCCTCTCGATGGTAGCGGAAGTAGTCCTCCGTCCCGGCGAGTGAGTTCAAGGCGGCCTGACAGACCGCGTCGTACTCGTCGTTGGTGTAGCCGGGGTCGTTGCTGGCCGCCCACCAGTTCTCCTGGGTCGGAATCTCGGATGAGAGGTACAGTTCGCAGGGCGCGTCCAGTCCGTTGAGCCAGGAGAACAGGGCGAGGTCGAATTGCCGCCCGAAGATCGGCCCATCGGGGCCGTCGGCGAAGAACTCCTCGGCGGGGAGGTAGCGCACGCCTACGCCGATGCCGCAGGCCGCCAGGTCCGCCTTCAGAATCTCCACCGCCCGCCGACGGGCCGGATGCTCGCCAGTGGTCAACAGGGTGACGGTGAAGGGGGTGTAGTTGGCGATGCCCGGCACGCCGTGCGCTTCCCGCAGGCCGTCGCCGTCCTCGTCCCGCCAGCCGATCTCGTCCAGGAGCGAACGGGCGGCGAACAGGTCGTAACTCCAGCGGTAGAGGGAGTCGCCGGCGTACAGCGGATGTTCCGGCGGGACGTAACTGTGGGCGACCGTCGCCCCGCCGTAGGGGAGCGTCTTCCCGGCCACTTTTTCCCGCTCGATGCACTGCGCCACCGCCTGCCGCACCCGCACGTCGGCGAAGAAACTGGGCTTCCGCACCCAGCGGGCGTGAGCGATACCGAAGTCCAGGTGTTCCCACTCGCTGCTGGACGAGGAGATGATCTCCGCCTGCCCGGCGTCGGCGGCTTGCAGCAGGAGGGAGATGTCGCCGCTTTCGATGACATCTTGGGTAATCAGGTCGCACTCCCCGGCGGCCAGCATGTCGAGGGCCTGTTGCAGGTCGGGGACGAAGCGGAATGTGACCCGGTCGAGGTGGGGCAGTCCCTCGGCGGCGCGGAAGTAGTGCGGGTTGCGTACCAGGGTGATGTACTCCCCCTCCTTCCACTCCTCGACCGCGAAGGGGCCCCATCCCAGCGGACGGCGATGGGCGACTTCCGCGCTCAGAAGCCGCTCCGCGCTGGCCCCGGCCCAGACGTGGCGGGGCAGGGGGGTGTAGAAGTTCAGGAAGTAGAACGTGTCCCGGTAGCCCGGCGTCCCCGTCCAGACGACGGTGTGCTCGTCCACTTTGTCGTAGGCGGCGGTGGCGGCGCGGAGCATTTGGAGCGTGGGGCTGTCGAACTCGCCGGCCAATTCGAAGGAGTAGATGGAGTCGTCGGCGGTCAACGGCTCCCCGTCCGCCCAGGTGATGTCGGGCCGCAGGGTGAAGGTGACGACGATCTGGGTCATCGTCACCGCGCCGCCCTCGAATGTCACCTCACGGCCGGCCCCGTTGACGACCGCCACGCCGGGCACCAGGTCAACGATCTGGCCGTTCACGTCCGCCACCGTCTCCCCCTCCCGCACGATGACGGTGCGCAGGGCGGCGTCCCCGTCCTCCAGGCTGGGCAACTTGGTCAGGATCACCGGCTGGAAGCGGTAGCCGTGAGAGTCAATCGGCCCGTCGTAGACCGCCTCCAGGACGTTGCGCCCGGCCCGCGAGGGCCCGCCGTAGAGAAACAGCGTGTCCGGCTCCTCCGCTTGGCAGATGGTGAACTCTTTGGGCGGCAGCGGCGTCGGCGTGCTGGTGGGGGTCGCCGTCGGCTGTGGGGTAGCCGTCGGCGTGGGCGGAACCGGGGTGTCCGGCGGGACGGTCGGCGTGGATGGCGGCTGGCAGCCGACCAGCAGCAGCCCAACGGTCACCAGCAGCAACCCCAGCCCCCAGGGGATGAGATGGCCGTGCCTCATCGTCGCCACCTAGTAGGCCCGTCCGAAGATGGCCCGCTCGTGGGCCTCCCGGCCGCAGTGGATGCATTTCCCCGTCGCGCCCGGCTCCTGTTCCAGCGGGATGCAGCGGATGGTGGCTTTCGTCTCCTCCTTGATTTGGGCCTCGCACTCGCCGTCGCCGCACCACCAGGAGTAGGCGAAGCCGTTGGCGACTGCCTCCCGGAACTCGCCGTAGTCGCCGGGGTCGTAGGTGTGCGCGTCCCGGAAGTCCAGCGCACGGCGGTACATGTTGTCCTGGATGGCCGCCAGCGACTCCTGCACCGTCCCCGCCAGGCCGGTCAGGGGGGCGGGCCGTTTCCCCGGCCGTCCGGGGATGTCCCGCCGGGCGAGCACCACCTGTTCTTTTTCGACATCCTTGGGCCCAATCTCGATGCGCAGCGGCACGCCGCGCAACTCCCACTCGTTGAACTTCCAGCCGGGGGAGTAGCCCTCGCGGTCGTCCACGCGGACGCGCACTGTGTCCCGCAGTTGGGCCTCCACCTGCCGCACCACTTCCAACACGCGGGCCTTCTCCGCGCTGCTCTTCCAAATCGGCACGATGACCACCTGGATGGGGGCCAGTTTGGGCGGCAGTACCAGCCCCTGGTCGTCACCATGCACCATGATGATCGCCCCCACCATCCGGGTGCTGAGCCCCCAACTGGTCGTCCAGACGTATTGCAACTCGTTGTTCTCGTCGAGGTACTTGATGTCGAACGCTTTGGCGAAGTTCTGCCCCAGGAAGTGGCTGGTGCCGGATTGGAGGGCCTTGTAGTCCCCCATCATCGCCTCGATGGTGTAACTGGTGACCGCCCCGGCGAATTTCTCGCTCTCGCTCTTGCGGCCGCGGATGACGGGGATGGCGGCGTCGTTGATGGCGAAGTCGCTGTACACGTCGAGCATGCGGAGCACTTCTTCCTGCGCTTCCGCGGCGGTGGCGTGGGCGGTGTGCCCTTCTTGCCAGAGGAATTCCGTCGTGCGCAGGAAGAGGCGGGTGCGCATTTCCCAGCGCACCACGTTGGCCCATTGATTGATCAGCAGCGGCAGGTCGCGGTAGGACTGAATCCACTTGGCGTACATGTGACCGATGATGGTCTCCGAGGTGGGGCGCACGACCAACGGCTCCTCCAACTGCTTCCCGCCACCGATGGTGACGATCGCCAGTTCCGGGGAGAAACCTTCCACGTGCTCCGCCTCTTTTTCGATGAAACTGAGGGGGATGAAGAGCGGGAAGTAGGCGTTGACGTGGCCGGTCTCCTTGAAACGCCGGTCGAGCCCCGCCTTGACGTTTTCCCACAGCGCGTACCCGTGCGGCTTGATGACCATGCACCCTTTGACCGGCGAGTAGTCGGCCAGGTCGGCCATCTGGACGACATCGGTGTACCAACGGGAGTAATCCTCACTGCGTGGAGTCACTTTAACGGCCATTTTTCTTCTCCTCCTGAGTGTTCTTTTCCGCCGACGTGAACCGTCATTAGTCTGCGAACCTTCTCTCGATTTACCGACTTCATCGGGAAACTCGATGTACTCCAACGGGACTTCCTTCGTCAGCCATATATCGTCGTTTGGATGATAGAACTCATACCCGTCTTCGTGCATCTTCCCGGCTTTTATCACTAACACCACAGGCCGACCGTGCCGTCTGCCCACTGTGCTCGCCGTCTCGATTGTGCTCGAAAGGTGGACGTGCTTTCTCCCTTTTGCTCTCAGCCCTTCCTGGCGAATGCTCTCCACAAAGCGTTGGGCCGTTCCGTGGAACAATTTCTCAGGTGGTGCTGCACTTTTGTATCCCAGGTCCACCTCTATCGAGTGTCCGTACTCGGCCCTTATCTTTGTCTTGTCTTCATTCCAGGCAAACCGGCGTTTGCCCCTCCGGGCCATAATCTTCTCGATATCCTCTCGAGTGATGGGCTTTCCGGCTCGTGCTGCTGCCGCTATTAACTCATCTACATCCGCCCAGCCGCCGGCGTCCAGGGTGATGCCGATGACTTCGGGCCGGTGACGCAGTACCAGGCTCAAGAATTTGCTGAGTTTTGTCAGTGATTCGCCCATTGTACGCCATTTCCGATACGGTTAAGCTATGCTGCCTGACGGTTAGCTTCACCCGCGGCGCGGATGAGGGAAGTCGTCGCCGCGGGCTCAATCGGGTGTAAGCCGGGTTAACCGCCGCCTACACCACTGTATATATCCTCTTGCATACGAAACTTTCACAATACCAGTGACAGTGACGCTCACTATGGCTGTGTTTAGACTCATGCTCTGTCCACTTGTTCAAATCCGCCGGGCGTTGACTCGTCCCCAATACTCAATCTGGAAAATATAATTGCTAGCTTGAATCAGGAGCTTGTACCAATCCGTAATATGTTTAACAGCACTTCCGACCTCTTTCTCAAAGTCGAACCCAGTTTCAGAGATGGGAATGGGGCCAGAGTCATATTCTTCTAACATTTCCTTGAGCCTCTTTCCCCATCTACTTCCCATTTCATGCACAATTGCATTGCGTTCGTATCTGAACTCTTTGAGTATTCTCTGAATTACTTCCTCGAGTGTAGAAACAAGTTCCATTATGACAGTTCGGTTCATTTTTGTCGTTGCTAAAATTTTACTAGCTTCGTTGTAAAGATCGGAATATCGGCGTTTCTTCTTCTTAAAATTTTCAAAAGTCTCACCCGTTACACTGATGACGAAGAAATGACTTAATCTCTCAAATGCCATATTTAGCTTAACCATAGCATCTGTATAGTGCAACCAGAAGAAATCGTTCCCAAAAGCTTGATCTTCTGCTACCCCCTCGTGCAATAACGCAAGGCCGATAGACAATCTACTGGCTTTCATTAGTCCTTCAAAATCACTCCCAGCGAGCAGAAGTTCCTTCTCAATTTCGGTCAACTTGTACCTTACTGGGATATCCACCGGTGGAGTGAGTTGCCACATTGCATGGCCAATGTATTCAGGATCAACCGTTTCCGGTCCCAACCAACCGTAACTGTCCATGTCATAGATGCCTTGCTCTTCCAGAACATCATTCACGGCTTTTTCAATCTTTTCACACAAGTCTGCAAACGAGTCGTCCATCACACTTTGCTCCAAGCAGAACCTTGATCTCTTGCCAAGCCCGGGGGATGACGTAGACGGTGTAGCCGTTCACGTTAATTCTTCTTTAACCTGGTCCCACCGTAGCCACCCGGCCCGGTCCCGATCATCGCCAAAAGCCTTCAGTTCGGCAAACGCTTGCCTGGCTATCTGGACGTCCTCGAGCGTCTCCAGCCATTCGATCAGGCTTTCCCAATCACCAATGTCTATGACGGCCACGCGGGTCTCTTTCAACGCCGCATATTGAACAGATTGCAAGGCTGCCAATCCGGTCATCGTGTTCCCTCCGTTCTCAAAGAAGACCATCAAATAGCCCTCTCCCGGCCAAAAGAAACCCTATCACGCCATAACCCAATCCCAACCCCGCGTACCCTCCTATTATGGCAAGCCCGTACTGTTCGGACAGCATCGCTATGATTATCCCACTCACGAGACAAACCCCTTCTGACGCCAGAATCAGGACAAACCGTCCTCCGGGCCGCTCCATCTCGTTCTGTTCGGCCAATATTCTCTCCAACGAGCGAGACCTGACCGTTCCCTTCAGGAGTGTGAACAGCCCCCCAAGATCCGCCAGTCCCCGCCAGAGGCTCAACCCCAAAGCCAATGCCCCTGGCAGCATAAAGAAACCCACCAAAGCGGCTGCCCTCGATTGTGGCGCCAGTAGATGGGACAAGATGACGCCAACGATGCTCCCCCCGATCGTCAACGTTAGCAACATAACACCGGTCAGAACAAATCTGGACATAAGCCTACCCCATTTGCCAACGGTTCTACTGACCTCTTACTGCTTGCCCTAGCCCGCCGGTGCTGGAACAACCTGAAATGATCGCCCCAGCGGCTCGAAACTTTCTACCTCTTGACGGGCTAACTTGGCACGGATTCGCTCAAAGTAACCGATCGTTTCTTTCGAGTACAAGCGTTCGCCGCAGCGGAGGCAAACTTCCGCACGGACGGTGACTACTGCTACATGCACTCCACCGCGTAGTAGTTTCTCAACCTCTTTCTCGACTACTTCACCACCACACACCGGACATTTGCTAAATGGAAGCATCTTTATCTCACTAGAGTTTGTCTCGAAAAGCCTCAGGCGTGCCAGCATGCGTCTCGCCGAACAGGTGATGTAGTGGTGGCGGCCTGCGCGGTGTCCACGTCGCCGAACCGCTCGAGAGAGGGCGATGGGCGGTCAGAACTCGATGACGCGGACGGGGCAGACGTTGATGACCTCGGTATCCAGAAAACGGGTACGGGGCGGCTCCGCCCGGTGGACGTGTTTGTGGCCGTGCAACAGGTAGCGCGGGCGGAACCAGGCGATGAACCGGAGGAGCGACACGAATCCCTGATGAGCCTGATCCTTCCCGTCGTGGATACCGCGCGGCGGCGAGTGGGTGATGAGGATGTCCAGGTACCGCCCGTGCAGCAGCCGGTTGACCAGCAGCGCGGGGGTCAGCCGCAGGATTTTGTGGAGCATTTCGCCGTCGGTGTACTGGAAAGGAGCCCCCGGTCGGTAGCGGATGGAGCCTTCCAGCCCGGCGATCAGCAGCCCCTTGCTTTCCACCACCCGCTCGTCCAGGTTGACCCAGCCGCCCGGCTGGAACAGCGTCCGTCCGTTCGACAGGTACTCCGCGTGGTCGTGATTGCCGTGGACGAAGAAAGCCGGGACGTTGAGCATCGAGACGATGAACTCCAGGTAGGAGTAGGGCAGGTCGCCGCAACTCAGCACCAAATCCGCGTCGCCGAACCGCTCCCGGATGCGGGAACTGTAGACAGATGCGACCACCAGATCGCTGACGGCGAGGATTTTCACTCCGTTTTGCCCCCCCAGTCGCGGCGGTAGTTGTAGGCCAGTTTGTCGCGCACCGCTTGTTCCAAATCAATACCGGTCAGGTAGGCCAGTTGAAGCAGGTAGAGCGTCACGTCGGCCAACTCCCCGGCCAGCGCGTCCCGGTCGGCGGGCTGCTCTCTCCACTGGAAATGTTCCAGCACCTCGGCGGCCTCCAGTGAGAGGGAGATGGCGATGTTGCGCGGCGTCTGCCGGCAGGGGGAATCGGCGCGGTACCAGCCCATCGCCTCCACAAAGCGGTTCATCTCCGCGGTGAGTTCCTGGAGCGTCATTCCGGCGGCCTCTACGTAAAAGCCAGCCCCCACGCGCCGGGAGCTGGCTATCGCACCCATCGGGCAGTATACAATGAAAGGGCGAAGATGTCAACGGTCATTTCGCTGATTTTTGACAAAGGTTTCCAGATTTGGTATGCTTCCCCTCGTAGGACAAAACAGCGAGGAGGGAGCATAGACCATGATGGATGTTACCGTAGAACGAGTTGACGACGTGCCC
>JALWUZ010000554.1 GCA_027079895.1 Anaerolineae bacterium | reverse complement strand
ACCGCCCGGAGGAGTTCGATATGCTCCGCGAGCGGGGGTACGAGATGGGGTTCAAGTGGGTGGAAAGCGGCCCGCTGGTGCGCAGTTCCTACAACGCCGAGGCGCAGGTGCGGGCTCTGCGCGGTCGGCAGGCCGCGGCGTGACCACGGGGGCTCGTTCCCACGCCGGAGCGTGGGAACGGCGGGTTGACGCTCCGCTGCCGACGTAAGTTTTGACGCGCTGGGAAAAACGTGGTATTCTATTGACACCCTGCCAATCCGCCAGTGCAGTTGTTGGGTCTTCCAACGTTGGCGCCGGTCTTGAAAGAGCAGGTCGGGAAAGAGGGTAGTCGTCGCGTTTATGCGGCCTGAGCTGGCGGGAAGAGTGCTCGTGCATTGGGCTTTAGACAAATGCATTATGAGGCACCGAAGGGCTCAAGCCGCCCAAGGGCCACTTTATCATCGACACTGCCGATTGGGTCATCGTTGTGCGAAACACACACGGGCGACGTTGCTGACTGGCGAGGTCAATACAGTATGAAGTTTTCAAGGGAACGATCACTTGTTGCAGCAATTGGCTTTGTCATAGTTGCATGGCTGTTATCGGGATGCGTCCCGGATACGGATACCACTCCGCTTTCCTCTAGTCATTTTTCTACCAGGACGCCATTTTGCACTACAGTGGCATCTAGTCCTACAGTGATTCGTCCCTTGTCGACTCGTACACCAGTACCAACAATGACACCCAGTCCAACTCCTGCGCCAACCGCGACGAGGACGCCAGTGCTTCACCCTACTCTAGAAGCGGAACAGATGGAAGCATTCATCACCGAAATGTTGGCAGATAATGGAGGGTGTGAATTGCCATGTTGGTGGGGTGTCACGCCTGGCGAGACAAGCTGGGAGACGGTGCGGCAGTATTTCTCTGAACAGGGAATCCAGGTACTAGAGGACGGTACACTTGCACTGCGTTATCAAAGTGGGCAGTATCAAGGACAATGGACGTATACAGACCTGATAGAAGTGAACATTCACCAAGATGAAGACATCGTCCAGAGAATCGAGGTCCAAAATAGCCAATATCAATCCCCATTACAAGAAAGGTTCACGAGTTTGTGGCAGCGTTATGCCTTGCAACCTCTACTCTCTCGCCATGGTGTCCCAACACGTGTATACCTCAACTTGACCACAGGAGCACCGTGCGTCGGTTCAGGAAACTTTCCATCCTATGACATGTGGGTAGTATATGATGATCAAGGCATTGCGATCCTTTACTCCGGTTTACTACTCTATGATCACGACAGTTGGTGGGTATGCCCTGTATTTGGCCAGTCGAGAAGAATCCATATCTCGCTTTGGTCGGCAGCAGATGAGGTTGCTCCTCCAGATTTCGCCACGGGAGTATATGATCCATCAGGGGAATTTTCAGTCTATGGTTTTCTTTCGGAATTGACCGAGATGGACACGCAGACATTTTATGACATCTTTAGCCAAGTTGAACCGCAAACTTGTGTTGAGATTCCTAGGACCTCTTACTACGGTGAAGAGACCGTATTGCCGGATTCCCCTGGGTTATCCCCTGATGAGGAGAGTGCGTTATTGGTGGACATGCTTCTGAATAGCCGATGTGCGCTGCCTTGTTGGTGGGGAGTGACACCAGGATTGACTTCTTGGGCGGATGCTCAACAGATGTTTCTCTCCTACGGAAAAAGCGTATCCAGGGAATGGGAGGACGAGTATTGGGGAACCAGGCACAGAGTAAGCCTAATGGGACGGCAAGGAACATATCCCTTCGACTACATAGTTGAACATTTATTCTATGAGCAAGCCGGAGTAGTGACCCTCATTGGTATTTATGGGCATACTTTGGGGTGGCCGGCAGATGAGTGGCCACAGCCTCGATATTTCACGCAGGACTGGAGACAATACTTCCCAGATCAAATCATGACTCGCTATGGCAAGCCCACACAGATACTGCTTCACTATTGGGCAGAGGATAGTGCCCCTTATAGCATCGGTGTGGTATATCAAGACCAGGGCATTTTGATCGAGTATATGGGGATATCTTATGGCGAATACACCGAGGGAAACTATTATCCTGATAACGTGATCATTGATGTGGGGACAAGGCACTTTACAGACATAAACATCTGGTTGAGATCAACGATGTCGGAGGCCAACATGGCAGATGTTTTTCGTCGCTTTGGAGGCGGATACCTCGGATTGCTCCACTTTGGTTCCACGCCTACGCTAGAGGAAGCGACGGGAATGAGCCTGGACGAGTTCTATCAAGTTTTTCAGAACCCTGAAGCTGATATGCGCCTGAGAGCTCACGCTGAGCTAGGGGATCAATATCCGTAAGGGAGATCTGGAAAGCAGTAGTTGTGTGCCTAACTCTCGGCTGTGAGATTGCTGAGATGAGAAAAGGAGCGAAGGCCTCCGGTCGGGGGGAGTTTAGTTTGTGTCCAACCGGCGGTTTAAGCTTCCCCGGCTATCAGGTGCGCAAACGAGGCCGCGTGCCGCAGGTCGGGCTTCCAGAGGAGGCGCTCGCACGCCCCCGCCAGGCTGCTTAACCGCAGCCCGTTGGGTAGGTGGTATTGAGTGGTTGGTATGGGGTATGGTTGCCCGTTGAGGGAGCGGTTTGTTGAGGCTTCCGGCGGGCTTAGAAATGGAGTGGATGGTTGATTAGCGGACAACGCTACCACCGTTCGGAAGGCTGGGTTCAGTGGCAAGGTGGGTAGCGGGAAAGTGGGGGGCGATCGTCGCTGCTGCCGTTGTGCCACTGCGGGAGTCGGTGGGCAGCAAGGGTTTCTGCGTGGTCAGAGCGGCAGTCACATAGCCGGGCAGTTGTAGTGACAAACCGGTGCCGATTTGAGCGAGAGGTCAGGAGGAGCAATGGTACTGACAAAGACCATTGAAGTGTATGAAGCGCAAAAGCGCTTCCCGGAGATTTTGTCTTGGGTATCAGAGGGGACGGAAGTTGTCCTCAAGCAGGATGGCACACCTCTGGCTCGTTTGGTCCCGTTTGAGTCACCCACTAAATTACGTGTGGCAGGCCTACATCGGGGGGCTATCTGGACCAGCGATGATTTCGATGAACCGTTGCCCGAAGAGTTCTGGACGGGGGCTGCATGAAATTGTTGGCGGATTTATCCGTCGCCGACGCACGGGCTTGGGAGGGGCGACACGCTGGGCGCCCCCTACATCCCACGCTCCGGCGTGGGAACGGATGGTTGACGCTCCGCGTCGGAGGGGTTTTTTAGCATTTGGGTTTGCTCTTTTTCTACTTGGGATATGATGGCGACAGCCTCTTTTTACCCCCAATTTTCGCGGTTTGAGTTGACACTCCCACATTAGCACCAATTAACACCAATTTGGAGAACTGCAAGGTTAAACGCCCGGTTTGGAGGGTGGCGAGATATAACGTACTAGACCGTTTGACATGCGTTATGGCCGTCATCTTGGCGGCATCAGGCCTGGTGGCCGGACTGTTGGCTTTGATGTCGCACCCGGCCTCCGGTGGTGCCGCACGAGCGGCTGTCTTCGCCAGATGCACTCCCCTCTCCAGAGAAGAGACAACCGGGACGTTGATTCTGCCGCACGTGACGGCCACGATTCCCCTAATCCCTGGCATTGGCTTCGGCCCGTCCGCTATTGGGGTCAACCCGGTCACCGGTTACGTTTACGTGGCCAACTCGTGGAGAAACTGGCAGCACAACTGGGAGAGTCACGCGGTTTCCATCTTGAGCGGCACGCAGGTGATCACGAATATCCAGGTGCCCGGACGCCCCTTGGACGTCGTGGTCAACCCGACCAGTGGCTACGTATACGTGACTCTCGACACCGACGACCTGGCGGTGTTGAGCGGCACTCGGATCATCACTATCCTCCCAGGTGTAGGTGGGACGGTGCATGCCGTCAATCCGACCACTGGCTTGGTGTACACGGCTGAGCCGGAAGGAGAGTTAGTATCGGTCTTGAGTGGGACAAAAATGGTGGCGACGATGACTGTGGCGAGCGGTCTGAGGGATATGAAGGCTGCGCCTGACAGCGGCTTGATCTACGTCGCTGCCTACCCGCAGGACGGCACGCTAATCTACCAGGGGGCCTTGACCGTCCTGAGCGGTACGCAGGTCATCACCACGGTCACGGGCCTGACGGGGGGGCCAACGGCGGTCGGCGTCAACCCGATCAATGGCTACGTCTACGTGGCGAACAGTCTGACCGACACGGTCACAGTTGTGAGCGGGACAGACGTCATCGCAACTGTGCCCACCGGGTACAATCTTGCATATTGGGCAGGAGGGGCGGTTGAAGTGGATCCGACGACCGGCTACGTATACGTAATGGGGCATGACGAAGCCCCCTTTTACGGTTTCGTGACCGTGTTGAGCGGTACTCAGCGAGTGAAAACGATCGTGGGACCTACCCGGCCGACGGCGATAACGATCAACCCGGCCAACAGCCGCGCCTACGTGACCTACAAACTGTGCTACCACTGCGAGATGTTCGGCTACTTTACCACCACAATGTTGGTGTTGAGCGGCGCGGAAATCAGCGCCGTGGTAGACATAGACGGCGATTCATCCGCCGTGGCCGCGAATCCAACCAACGGTTACATCTACGTTGCTACTGCGAGAGAAGGCGGCTCTTCTGTAGTAATGTTGAGCGGCACGCAAACGATTGCTACCGCCCAGGGGCGCAGCCAGAATATGGTCGAGGTGGACCCAGGCAGCGGCCGGATCTACGTCCAGGATCTGGCGCACCGGAGCGTGACTATCATTGAGGATGGACGGATCATCGCCGACGTAGAGGTAGACATGCTTCCCTTGAACCTAGCCGTCAACCCGACCACGGGTCTGGTGTACGTGACTGGGTATCTGCCACACACCTGGACAGGGACGGTGGCAATCTTGAGTGACATCCAGGTGATTGCTCGGCTAAATGCGGGGATGGTCCCAGTAGATGTGGAAGTGGCTCCAAGTCACGATTACATCTACGTCGCTCAATACGGCGGCAGCGTAACGGTGTTGAGCGGTACGCGGATTATCACCACGGTGGCAGTGGGGGTCTATACCAACACTACCGGCCCATCGGTGATCAAGGCTAATCCCGTCAACGGTTACGTCTACGTAGGTTCCAGCAACGGCATCTCGGTTGTGAGCGAGACACAAGTGATTACCCTGATTAGCACAGGCGATTATTATGATATCCGCTTCATTGACGTAGATCCCTTGAGCGGCTATGTCTACGCTGTGGGTGTTGAGCGCCCCGATGACCGGGATAGGGTCAGCAACGTGTGTATCTTGAGTGATACCCAGGTCATCACTCATGTAACCGTAGAGGGATCGCCCACGGCTTTTACCGTCAACCCCGTCAACGGTTACGCTTATGTTGCAACTGATAACAAACGTATGGCGATATTGAGCAGGGTGCAAGTTATCACCACGTTCCCAATGGCAGCCCAAATTAACGCCATCGCCGCCAACCCGGCTAGCGGCTATGTGTACGCGGCCAACTCAAATAACACCGTATCGGTGTTGAGCGGCACAAAGGTGGTCAAAACGCTGTCGGTGGGAGACTATCCCGTTGATATTGCTATTCACCCAGCCACCGGGATGGTGTACGTGGTCAATTACTACGGGCAGAGCATCACTGTCATTGCCGATGTTCCGGTACCGCTGTTCCGGATGTATCTGCCGCTGACGTTGCGTGCGGCACAAGTTCCGTGCTCGTTCCCACGCTCCGTCGTGGGAACGGCGGGTTGACGCTCCGCGCTGGAGGATTTTTTAGCATGAAGGAGAGGATCTCAAAATGAGCACCAACAAATTATCCAACTTACTAGTCATTCTCATCCTACTGCTGCCGGCATTACTGACCAGTACCCCCGCCCCGGCGCGGGCGGTGCCATCACCGCCAAACACCATTGCCCATACCGGTATCTCTACATCGCCCCACGGGTCAACTAACGGTAGGAGGATTACAGGCCATGTTGTTGCCCCGTATCTGACTATAAGACCATTATACAAGTATAGCGGCTTATGGGGGGGATGCACCTCGGTTTACACCATCACCAACATGAGTTCCACTGACGCTGCGACAAGGCACGATTTCTACAATGAAGACGACTCCCCAGTCCACTACGGATTTAATGACTACATCGCCGCCGAGGCGTCTGGGGTCTATGCCCTGGCTGACATTGGCAGTGCCCTTCCTGTCTCCTACACTGGCTACGCCATCGTCGCTTCCGACTGTCCCATCACCTACACTCTCGATGTCTGCCCCGGACAAGAGGGGGGCGCGACTGAACTAAATCCAGGGGGGTTTATTACACACACGTTTGATCAAGAGGGAATCTACCCTGTTACGGACCCCACCACGAAGAAAAGTGCCCAAGTCTGGGTAGGCATGGGAACCACATCCCTATCCCCTTCATCCTCACCAGTGGTAACAGTGACAGTCACGGAGAACGGATTTACGCCACAGGTTGTCCAGGTGGCAGTAGGAGATGCGGTAAAGTTCATCAACGAGGATAATGAGATGCATGGCGCAATAGTTTTGAAGCGCCTGCCGCCCATCTTCCTGCCACTGGTGGTGCGCAATTGGTGAAACGCGAGAGATCTCGAGCAAGCGAACTGTGCATGCGCACTTTGCACCACCGCCGGGCTGGTCAGCATAGCCGTCGTCCCGACAGAGGCGGTGTTTTTCGTCAACTCCCTGGAATGTCGGAATCCTACTTGTCCCGACGGGGGAAAAATGTTATACTGACCTTATGTTGCACATCTCCCTCCTTGGCGCGCTTGAGATCAGCCTGGACGGACAAACGGTCAAGGGTTTTGATTCCAACAAAGGCCGCGCCTTGCTGGCCTACTTGGCCGTCGAGGCCAATCGCCCGCACAGCCGCGAATTCCTGGCCGGCCTGCTCTGGCCCGAACAACCCCGCAAAAAAGCCTTACACAGCCTACGGCAATCCCTCTCGGCCCTGAGAAAGGCCCTGGGCGATAGAACCGCCGATCACCCGTTCCTGCTCATCCAGGGCGATACAGTCCAATTCAACTCAAGCAGCGAATATTGGCTCGATGTCCACGCCTTCGAGACCAACGTCCGCCAGGCCCTCTCTTTCGCCCGCCGCCAGAAAAAAGGTGGACGGGTACAGATTCGCGCCCTCAAACGGGCCGTCGCCCTCTACACCGCCGACTTTCTGGACCAGTTCTATTTGGCCGATAGCGTCGCCTTCGACGAGTGGGCCATCATCCAGCGGGCCGCCCTCCAGCGCCAGGCCCTCGAAGCGCTGACCCTGCTGGCCGAATACCACGAGCGACGGGGCGAGTACGCTCTGGCCTGCCAGGCGGCCACTCGCTTGGCGGAACTGGCCCCCTGGGATGAGACGGCTCACGGCCGCGTCATGCGCCTGCTGGCCATCCAGGGCCAATGGAGCGCGGCCCAGGCCTACTATCGTCACTGCTGCCGCACCTTGCGCGACGAACTGGGCCTCGACCCGGCTCCCGAAACCGTGAAACTGGCCCGCGAAATCCGCCAGGCTGCCCTGCGGGGCGCTCCTTTCCCGACCAGGTTCCACGCGCCACCGGCCCGCCTGCCGTCCGCGCACCTGCCCTTTGTGGGGCGCGAGGCCGAATTGGATGAACTGGCCGATAAACTGGCCGACGCCCGGTGCCGTATGATCGCCCTGCTGGGACCGGGCGGCGTGGGCAAGACCCGACTGGCCCTGGAAGCCGCCGGAGAGCAGGCCGGTCTCTGGCGCGACGGCGTCTTTTTCGTCCCGCTGACCGCCACGCCCGCCGCCGAGTACGCGGCTCCGGCCGTCGCCGCCGCCCTGCACCACAACCTCATCGGCCGGCGGTCGCCCGAAGAGCAACTCGTTGACCTGTTACGCGACAAGGAACTGCTGCTGGTGGTGGATAACCTGGAACACCTGCCCGACACCGCCGACCTCTGGGCCGCAATCCTGAGACATGCGCCGGGCGTCAAACTGCTCGCCACCTCGCGCCAGCCCCCGAACCTGCGTGCCTGCCAGGTGATCGAAGTCCGGGGCCTGGACTTGCCGGCGGAGGGAAAACCGGCCCGTCCATTGGCCGACTATGCCGCCTTGCAGTTGTTCCGGCAGACGGCCAACCGCTTGCAGCCCGGCTTTCGACTGGCGGAGAACAACGAGGAATCGGTCGCCCGTGTCTGCCGCCTGCTGGACGGCAGTCCCCTGGGGATCGAACTGGCTGCGGCCTGGATCCGCGAAGTTCCCGTCCCCGAGATCGCCCGCCAGATTCAGGCCGATCTCGATTTCCTGGCCTCGACCCGGCGCGACGTGCCCCCCCGCCACCGCAGCATGAGGAGCGTCTTTGCCCATTCCTGGCGCCTGCTCGACGCCGAGGAGCGGCGCACACTGGCCGCCTTGTCAGTCTTTCGCGGCGGATTTTCCGTCGCGGCGGCCCGGCGGGTGGCGGACGCCTCGCCCGCGCGGTTGGCGACGCTGGCCGCCAAGTCGCTGCTCCAGCGCCAGGACGACGACCGTTACCAACTGCACGGACTGCTGCGGCGATTCGCCGCCGAAAAACTGGCGGAGCAGGGCCGAGAGGCGCAGGTGCGGGCCAGACACGCCGCCTGCTATGCCGACCTGCTCCAGACCCAGGTACGGGCCTGGCAGGCGAGCCAGGAGCGGGCCGTCCTGGACGCCATCGGCCTCGAGTTGGAAAACGCCCGCGTTGCCTGGCGATGGGCCGTGGACGGCGCGCACCGGGCCGAGATCGAAAAAATGGCCCCCGGCCTGATCCTCTACCATCGCCTGCGCGGCCCCTTCCAACTGGGCGAACGGCTGCTGTCCCAGGCCACGGAGCGATTGGCCGCCGACGCCGCTGAGGAGGCCATCCTGCTCCTGGCCAGACTGTACGGCGAGCAGGCCAAATTCCACCTGGAACTGGGCGACTACGAGCAGGCCGCCACCCTGGCCCAACAGGCCATTGACCTGGCTCAGCAAGCGGGCAGCGACGAGGGCCAAGCCGCCGGTCACATTCGTTTGGGAGAGTCGCTCTACCGCCGGGGGAAGCACCAGGCGGCCCAGGAGCACCTGGAACGGGCCCTGACCCTCTCGCAGCGGGCGGGCGACCGGGCCTGGGAGGCGACCAGCCTGCGACACCTGGGCAATGTGGCCTACTTTGCCGGCGACCTGGACGCGGCCCAGCAGCACTATGGCCGGTCCGCCGACCTCTTCGGGCAGATCGGCGACCACCTGCACCGGGCCTTTGTCCGGCACAACCTGGCCAATATCCTGGTGCAGCGGGGCGAGCACGGCCTGGCCCGGACCCTGTTCGAGGAAAACATCCAAGTCTACCGCCGGGTGGGGGCCCAGTTCGACGAGGCCATGTCGCTGCTCAACCTGGCCGTCGTTCGCCGTCGCCAGGGCGAGTACGTGGCCGCCCTGGAAGCCTATCACGCCAGCCTGGACACCTGCCGTCAACTCGGCGCCCGCCTGGGCGAAAGCATCGCCCTGCTCAACCTGGGCAGCCTGCTGGCCTACCTGGGCGATTACGAGGGGGCGCGGGGACGCTATGAGCAGGCCCTAAAACTCTATCGCGCCATCGGCGACCGCCAGGGCGAGGCCTCGGCCCTCACCTCCCTGGGGCTGATGTACCACGAATTGGGCGACCAGGCCGCTGCCCGCGAGTACAGCCAACAATCGCTGACGATTGCCCAGGCGTTGGACGATCCGCTGCGTCAGGCTAACGCCCTGATGCACCTGGGCCACGCTCTGGCCGCCGAGGCCGCGTCATCGTCCTGGACAAGGCTCCGGGAGCAAGCCGCGGACGCTTACGAGCAAGCCCTCCGCATTCGGCGCGACCTGGGTCAGGAACACCTGGCTATGGACGCCCTGGCCGGTCTGGCCCACGTCGCCCAACTGGCGGGCCGGATGGAGCGGGCGCGAGCCTACGTGGACGAAATCCTGGCCTACCGTCAATCGCGACTGGCCGCGGGGCGGCACGGCCTGGAAGATAGCGGCGAACCGTTCCGCATCCTCCTGGTCTGCTACCAGGTCTTGCACGCCCAACGAGACCCCCGCGCCGACGAACTCCTGGCAACGGCCCATCGCGGCCTGCAACGAGAAGCGGCCCGCATCGGCGACGAGGCCTTGCGCCGTTCCTTCCTGGAAGAGGTGGCCGTCAACCGTCGGATTGGGGAGTTGGTGGATTGGTAAATTGGGGTGAGGCGGCCTTCCATAGCCGCCTTTGGGAGGGCAGACGGAAACCCTCGAGGTCTTGAAGGCCTCGAGGGTTTTTTGTTGGCGTGCAGCCGAGTTGACGTTTGGTTGACGCCGCCCTGCTACGATTGGGATCGAACACGAGGGCGGGCGTTCCGAGACGGGGACCGGAGCGCAATATTCTCATAGACAAGAAAGGAGAAGAACGATGAGAGTCATACAAATATTGGCGATAGTTTTGGTCTTGGCTTTGCTCCCCGCGTCGCCGATGGTCGCCACACCGACCCAGGACCCAGCCGGGCCAGGCGTGGTTGAGGCCGACGCCCCCATCACCTACCAGGGCCGCCTGACCGACGGCGGCAGCCCGGCCAACGGGGACTATGATTTCACATTCACGCTCTACGACAGCGCCAGCGGCGGCAATCAGGTGGGCAACCCTGACACCGTGGATGACCTGACAGTGACGGACGGTCTGTTCACCGTGGAACTGGATGATTTTGGCGACGTTTTCGACGGAACACCCCTGTGGCTGGAGATCGGCGTGCGGGCCGGGAGCAGCACCGGCGAGTACACCCCCCTCAGCCCGCGCCAACCTCTGAACGCGGCGCCCTATGCCTACTATGCCTACTCCTTCCCCGACCACGACCACTGGGGGCAATCCTGGTCCGGTAGCGGCGTGGGTCTGACCCTCGAGAGCAGCGACGCCGCCGGCATCCACGCCACCGGCGGCTCCGACGACGGCGACTACGGCGGCTGGTTCCAGGGATACATCGGCGTCTACGGCATGGGCGTCGGCACCGGTGACACCAACTACGGTGGTTACTTCATCAGCAAGCACAGCCACGGCATCTACGTGATGGGCGGCAGCGACAACGACGACGACGGCGTGTCTGTGGTCTCAGCGGGCGACGACGGCGTGTCTGTGGTCTCGGCGGGCAGCCCCAGCACGAATACTCTTTCGACCGCCAAGAACGGCTTCGAGGTGGCCGGCGCGGAAGGGAACGGCTTGTACGTCGGCCAGGCCGACCTCGACGGCGTGTATGTGTACCAGGCGAGCGACGACGGCATGCATGTGAACTCAGCAAGCGACGATGGCGTGTTTGTGCATTCGGCGGGCCGCGACGGAGTGTATGTGGCCTCGGCGGGCAGCCCCAGCACGCATCACTATTCGACCGAGAAGAATGGCTTCGAGGTGGCCGGCGCGGAAGGGAACGGCCTGTACGTCGGCCAGGCTGACAGCAACGGCGTGCAAGTGGACTCGGCGGGCGGCGACGGCGTGCATGTGTCAGCGGGCGGCAACGGCGTGTATGTGGACTCGGCGGGCGACCACGGCGTGCAGGTGCGCACGGCGGGTAGCCCCAGCCACTATTACCCTACGGCCGGCCATAACGGCTTCGAGGTGGCCGGCGCTGAAGGGGCTGGTCTGTACGTCGGCTGGGCTGACTACGACGGCGTGCATGTGTACAAGGCGGGCGACGACGGCGTGTATGTATACTCGGCGGGCAGCCCCAGCGTGCATCACGATTCGACCCTTCATAATGGTTTCGATGTGGCCGGCGCGGAAGGGAACGGTCTGTACGTCGGCCACGCCGACGAAGACGGCGTATCTGTGGTCTCGGCGGGCAGCCCTAGCACGAATACCATTTCGACTGACAAGAACGGCTTCGAGGTGGCCGGCGCGGAAGGGTACGGCCTGTTCGTCGGCCAGGCTGACCTCGACGGCGTGCGTGTGTACCAGGCGGGCGGCGACGGCGTGTCTGTGCATTTGGCGGATGGGGACGGTGTGCTTGTGGGCACGGTGGGCGGCGATGGCATGTTGGTGATCTCGGCGGGTGACAACGGCGTGCAGGTGAACTCAGCAGACGGCGACGGCGTGTATGTACACTCGGCGGGCAGCCCTAGCACGAATACCATTTCGACTGACAAGAACGGCTTCGAGGTGGCCGGCGCGGAAGGGAGCGGCCTGTACGTCGGCCACGCCGATCACTACGGCGTATATGTGGACTCGGCCCTCAATGGCTTCGCGGTGGCCAACGCTGAAGGGGATGGCCTGTACGTCGGCCAAATTGACTACGATGGCGTGCATGTGCATGAGGTGGGCGACGACGGCGTGCATGTGTCCCAGGCGGGCGACGACGGCGTGTATGTGGACTCGGCGGACGATGACGGCGTGTATGTGGACTCGGTGGGCGGCGACGGCGTGTATGTGAAATCGGCGAGCCACTATGGCGTGTATGCCCATACCACCCGGGCCGACCACGAGTGGGGACTTTACACGCCGGACAAGTTCTATGCCGGTACGACGCTGGCCAGCGGCGGGCCAATGATGTTCGTCGCCCAGAACGGCGAGGAAGGCGACCTGGAACCGGGGGACGTGGTGGCGGTCAGCGGCATGGGCGCCCCCTTTGCCGGGGGCGAGACCCCGGTCCCCCTGGTGCAGAAAGCCCACAGCGTCGCCGTCGTGGGCGTGGTCTACGGCTGCTTCGTGGCCGAAGAGGTCGAGGAGGTCGAGCACGAGAGTCAGATGGAGCAACAGACCAGCGTCCACGCTCACAGCAGCGAGGGCCCCATCGCCCCCGGCGACTATCTGCTCATCGTGGTCATGGGGCCGGCCCAGGTCAAAGTCGGCGCGCAGGCCGGGGACATCCGCCCCGGCGACCCGTTGGCGGTCGCCGATGGCGGGCGCGCCGTCAAAGCCAAGCCGGTCCAGGTCAACGGCGTCGAGTTCTATCCGCCCGGCGTCGCCATCGGCCAGGCCATGGAGTCCCTGGACGCGGCCCGGGACGACGGCCTCATCTGGGTGTGGCTGACGTTGGACTGAGGAGCGAAAGGGGGCAAATGACTATGAACAAAAAGAGAGTGATTCTATTGGCCCTGGCGGCCTTGTGGCTCACGACTCTGCCCGTCCTGGCCCAATCGGGCGGCGGCTATGACCTGAGTTGGGGCACCATAGACGGCGGGGGCTATACCTTTAGCAGCGGCGGGGACTACAGCCTGGGCGGGACCATCGGCCAGCCGGACGCCGGGTTGCTGACCGGTGGGGACTACACACTGGGCGGTGGCTTCTGGTGCGGCGGCGCGTTGGCCGCCGGTACGAACTCTATCTACCTGCCGCTGGTGCTGCGCAACGCCTAGCGGCGGCCGGTAGGACATCAACGGTCGGAGCGGCGGGCTGGTGGATGGCGGGATGTGTTCCGCCCCGGCTCGCCGCTCTTCAATGATCTGGATGAAGGCGTGGTCGGAGAAAGGTCGGCGCGGCTGGCTGGGTACTTCCTCCTGGGTATGGGGCCGAATCCAGGCGGCGGATTTATCCGTCGCCGGTGGCGGGGTGTGGTTTCGCTGGCGGCAGCGCATGGAATGCGCTGCCTGGGCTGGAGCCCCCAACCCAGGCGGCGGATTCATCCGTCGCCGACGAATGCGCTGCCTGGGCCTGATCCACAAACCCAGGCGGCGGATTTATCCGTCGCCGGTGAAGCGGTGGATTTATCCGCCGCTGGCTCCCACGCTCTGCGTGGGAGCGAGGGGCGGGAGCCACAATCACAAGACGGCGGATTCCACATCCGCCGCCTTTTTTGCCCTACGCTGTAATCCCAACTCCCTCAGATGACCCCCACCTGCTTCCCGACGGTGGCGAAAGTCTCCACCACGCGGTCCATCTGCTCGTCGGTGTGGGTCGCCATGTAACTCGTGCGCAGCAACTCCTTCCCCGGCGGCACGGCGGGCGGGATGACGACGTTGGTGTACACCCCGGCGTCGAGCAGACCCCGCCACAGGGCGAAGGCCCGCATCATATCGCCGACGATGATCGGCACGATCGGAGTCTCGCTCTCGCCGACGTTGTACCCCAGGGCGCGATACTCCCGCCGCATCCGGTCGGCGATGGCGAGCACCCGCCGAGGACGCTCCGGCTCGCTGCGCATCACGTCGAGCGCGGCCAGCGCAGCCGCCACGTTCGCCGCCGGCATGGACGCGCTGAAGATCAACGACCGGGCATGGTGCTGGACGTAGTGGATGACCGGCTCGTCCCCGGCGATGAACCCTCCCAGCGAGGCGAAGGACTTGCTGAACGTCCCCATAATCAAGTCCACTCCCTCCGTCACCCCGAAGTAGTTGGCGGTGCCGCGCCCGTTCTCTCCCAGCACGCCGATCGAGTGGGCATCGTCCACCATCAGCCGCGCCCCGTACCGCTTGCAGAGGGCGATGATCTCCGGCAGCGGCGCGATGTCCCCGCCCATGCTGAAAACCCCGTCCA
>JALWUZ010000553.1 GCA_027079895.1 Anaerolineae bacterium | reverse complement strand
ACATCCTCCTCGGCGATGACCCGATTCTCCTGCTGAACAACGACGCCCTCATCGCCGAGGAGGATGTCGCGCGGCTGTGGGCGACGTTGGAGGCGGACGAGACGATCGGCTTCGTCGGGCCGCTCCTGTTCGACGCCGACCGGTCACATCTGCTGGCGGCGGGGGGGCGCGACCCGTCGCTGCATCACCTGTCCCACCTGGACGCGCCCCCCTGCGACGGGCCGGTCTGCACCGTCGGGTACGTGCCGGGGACGGTGTTGCTGGCACGGGCGGAGGTCTTCCGCACCGTCGGGCTGCTGGACGAGGAATACTTTTTCTCGATGGAGGTGGCCGACCTGTGCCTGCGGGCCGCCCGCCAGGGGTATCAGAGCGTCGTCGAGACGCGGGCGCGGGCGTATCACGCGCTGGATATGCGCCCTTCCGACCTGCGGCGGACGCTGTACGTGTACTACATCGTCCGCAACCGGTTCCTGCTCTGCCGCCGGGTGCATCCCGCCTGGTGGCCGGCGTTGTACGCCTTCTGGACGGTCTACAGTGTGGCGATCGGGCTCAAGGAGTATCTCGGCGGCCACCCGGAGACGACGCGGGCGGTCTACCGGGGGCTGGGCGACGGTCTGCGGGGGCGTTTCGGGCCCGCCGCGGGGCCGGTGGCAGGCCGACCAAAGCGATGAGCGTCCTGTATCACTTCACCATCCTCCCCCCGGCCCGGCCGGAGTGCGAGGCGATTTCGCAGGAGGTGGCCGCGCTGCGCCGACGTTTCGGCGGGGAGGTGGTCTACCTCAATCCCAATCACCGGTCGCCGGTCTACATCCCGCGCCTCCTGTTCGGATTCCACCTCTGGCGTCGGCTGCGGGGGCTGGAGGAGGCCCATCGCCTGCACCATCTGTACAACCCCGACCCGTTCCCTTTCCCCATCCTGCGGACGCTGCGCCGGCCGGTGGTCTACTCGCTGACGGGAGGGGCGTACCGGCGGCCCGACGTCTCTTTTTTCGCCCGGCTGGGGGCGGTGACGGTGGCGGACGAGGCGAGCGCGGCCCGGCTGCGGGCGTGGGGGCTGGGCAACGTCCACCGGGTGCGGCCCGGCGTGGACACGCGCCGTTTCACGTTCCATCCGCTCCCGCTGGGGGACGAGGTGCGGCTG
>JALWUZ010000552.1 GCA_027079895.1 Anaerolineae bacterium | reverse complement strand
ACGGGGCGACGCTGCGGCTGCTGAATGCTCGTAATGAGGATTGGCTGGGGCTCATCAAGCGGGTCAAGTCGGGCGAGATTGACAAAGAGCGCACTCAGCCGAAGGATGAGGAGGTCGTCGAGGCGGCCCGCACCGCGCCGACCAAGTGCCCGTCCTGCGGCGCGACGCTCTCGGTCGAGATCGTGCGCGGCATGCGGGAGATCACCTGCGAGTACTGCGGGACGGTCATCCGGCTGTGAGTTGGGCCGGGGGTTTCGTGGCCGGCGATGCGCGTCCTGTATTTGTCCCAGTACTTTCCCCCTGAGGTAGGCGCCACTCAGACCCGCGCCTACGAGATGGCGCAGGGGCTCATCCGCGCCGGGCACCAGGTCACGATGTTGACCGAGGTCCCCAATCATCCCGCCGGGGTCATCCGACCGGAGTACCGAGGCCGCTTCTGGGTGCGGGAGGTGTTCGAGGGGATTGACGTCATCCGCGTGTGGGTGAAGACCGCGCCGGTCAAGACTATGCGCACCCGCTTGGCCTTCTACGTGAGTTACATGCTCAACGCGGCTTTCGCGGGGCTGGTGCTGGCGCGGGGCCGGTACGACGTGATCTACGCCACCTCGCCGCCGCTCTTCGTCGGCGGGGCGGCTTTGACTCTGAGCTACCTGCGCCGCATCCCCCTCGTCTTCGAGGTGCGCGACCTGTGGCCGGAGTCCGCCGTCGCCCTGGGGGAATTGACCAATCCGCGCTTCATCCGCTGGGCCACGTGGTTGGAGGAGGCTTGTTACCGCCGGGCGCGGCGGATTGTCGTCGTCACCCAGGGGATCCGCGACCGGCTGGCGGAGCGCGGTCTGCCGACGGGGAAACTGGTCTTCATCCCCAACGGGGCGAATACCGACCTGTTCCGTCCGCGCCCGGAGGAGGGGGCCGCGCTGCGCCGTCAACTGGGGCTCGACGACCGGTTTATCGTGCTCTACGCCGGGATTCACGGCATCGCCCAGGGGCTGGAGACCGCGCTCCAGGCCGCCCAGCAACTGGCCGCCGAGCCTCGAATCCACTTCCTTTTTGTGGGGGATGGGCCGGTCAAAGCCGACCTGCTCGCGCTGCGGGACGCTCTGGGGCTCGCCAACGTGACTATGCTCGACGCCCAGCCGCGC
>JALWUZ010000551.1 GCA_027079895.1 Anaerolineae bacterium | reverse complement strand
GTCTACGCCCGCTTCCGTCCCTGGCAGGAGCACCACTTCCACCCCCGCTGCCGCTGCGGACGCGACCCCTGCCCGGTCTGGGAGCGAATCGGCGCCGTCCCGGAGCGTCGCTTTCACGCCCACCTGGCTGCCGTGCTCGCGGTCGAGTTCATCAGCGACTCCTCGAAAGACCTCTGCTGGCTGGTGGACACTCAGGAGTGGGCTCTGGCGGACGGCCTGCGAGTCTACAAAATCCTCCTCTGGAAACGGCCCGTCAGCCTGGCCTACTCCCATTGGAAGCGCACCGGCGACCCGCACGCCTGGCGGGGGGAGTTCGTCGGCTACTACCGGCGGTTCTTCGAGACCGGGCTCCCGTTCCGCGCCGTCCGCTTCGACGACCTGGTGGGCGACCCGCCGCGCACCCTGGCGGCCATCTGCGCCGCCGTCGGCATGCCCTATCGCGCCGGACAGGAGCGGTTTTGGGAGAAGGAGCACCATTACCTGTTCGGCAGTCACGGCGTCTACGAGCAGACCATCAGCCCCCACCCGGCTATCCGGCCCGTCGAGTCCTATCCGCCGGAGTTCGCCGCCCACATCCCCGCCCTGGAACGGCATCTGGCGGCGGATGAGGAGGTTCAGCGGCTGCTGGCTGTCCTGCGGGGAGCGGACATCTTCGCCGGTGGGTTCGGCCCTGACTCGCAGCGACCGGGCCGCCGGCCCTACTGGTACTATCTGCGCCGCGCCCGCCAGATGGCCGCCCGGTACGCGCCGCGCCGGAAAGGATGGGTGAAATGAGCCTCGACCGCCCCGTGCTCTCATTTTTCTTCGACGCCCTCAAGCCGGAGAGCCTGGCCCAGATGCCTTTCCTCGACTCGCTGCCCTACAAACGGCGCATGCGGGCGGAACTGGGCCACTCCGTCACCTGCCATCCCTCGATGTACAGCGGCGTCCACCCGGACAAGCACCGGCACTGGTTCGTCTGGCGGTATGACCCGGACGGCTCCCCTTTCCGCTGGGCGCGGGTCTTCCGCCACCTCCGCTTGTTGGATAACGTCGGCAGCCGCTACCTCCTCCACAAATTCACCGGCCTTTTCCGCGAGCCGAACACCGCCTGGTTCTCCGTCCCGCTGATGGTCAACGAGCCGCTGCGCTACTGGCCTTACTTCAACGTCGTCGAGGACCGCGCCTGGGACGAGCCCGGCTATCTGCGCCCCTACCTAACCGTGTTCGACATCCTGCGCGGCCACGATGTCCCTTTCGAGGTGGTCGGGATGACCAAAGGGGGGGGCGACGAGTTCGTCCAGATTGGGCGGCACCGTTTCGGCGCGATTCGCCCCTGGACCTACTTCTTCCTGGGCAGCATTGACGGCTACTCTCACCACTACGGCCAGGACGCGCCGGAGACCATCGCCCGGCTACGGCGGCTGGACCGGCTGGTGGAGGAGAAAGTCGCCGCCTTCCGCCGCCGGGTGCCCGACTTCGACCTGATCGTCTGGTCGGATCACGGCCACATCCCCATCGCCCGCCGGGTGGACATCCACGCCCATTTCCGGCGGCACGGCCACGACATCCACGAGTTCATCAACCTGGTCGAGGCCAACTACGCCCGCTTCTGGTTCCGCACCGACGCCGAGCGGGCTACCGTCGAGCACATTCTGAGCGACCTGGAGCCGGGCTTCATCCTGACCGACGAGCACTACCGCCGTTACCACCTCCAAATGCCGGACAACCGGTACGGCGACCTGGTTTTCTACCTCGACCGGCCGGCGATCTTCTCCAAGAGCATCTGGGGCTTTGGCCGGACGCAGAAATCCATGCACGGCTATCTGCCCGACTATCCCGATTCCGACGGCGTCTTCCTCAGCACCCGCCCGTTAGTCGCCGGGACGCACGTCGAGTTGGTGGATGCGCTCCCGACGCTCCTGGACGCGCTGGGGCTGCCGCTCCCGGATTACCTGGACGGGCGGGTTCTGTTCGACAAGCGAAGTTGAATTGCATTGACAAGGAGCACGAAATGAGACGACATACCCTCTTCACGCTGACCTCGATTCTGGTCATTATCCTCGTCATCGGCGCGGGCGCGGTTTCGGTGCTGGGCTTCGCCGAGGAGGAACTGGGCTTTCGGGACAAGGACGGCACCTACTACCCGCCGACCGGCGACTTCCCCGCCGAGCGCATCAGCACCATCCACGACGACCTCACCTTCGGCCTGGCGATCGCCGCCGGTTTCACCGTCACCGACAGCCACACCCTGCGCATCTGGGACCAGTTGGTGGACTCCGAAGTCCTGCCGAGCAACCCGGTCTCCTACACCTACGGCAACGCCGGTTTCTACACGCCGCCCAACCCGCTCCTGGCCTGCGTCGGCAAAAATCACGCCCGCCAGGTCTGGCCGACATCCAAATTCACCACCACCGCCTCGGTCACGTCCCGTTTCGGGCCCTACTCCCCCTTCTTTCACTTCCCCCACCAAGACGGGGACGACCTCCAGGCGTTGCACGACTGGGGCTGGGGGATTACCGACACACTGCGGGGGTACGAGGCTTACGCCTGGGGGCGGCTGACCGACTTCACGCTGATGCAGGCCGTCGAAAACGGGGGGTGTATCATCACCCGCACGGTGACGATCAGCATGCCCTGGGAAGCGGGCTCACTCGAAGCCTTTGCCACCTACATCCACACCCTGGCGGACGCCTACTCCCACGCCGACTGTATGGACGCCCTGGCGGCCCACGACCCGCCCGCTCCCTGGGGGACTCACACGGTGCCGATCCTGGGGGACGAGTCCATCTACGCCTGCGACTACAACCCCACCAGTCCGCAGAACGACGATGCTCACGGGCGGGAGTTCGGCTCCGTCTACACCGACTCCCAGCGGACGATCGCCGCTGCCCGCGCCATCTACGCCGAACTGTCGGCCCGCAGCCTGACGCGCGAGGGAGTCTACGTGCCGCTGCCGTTGACGACCACCCTCGTTGTCAGCGGCGAGGAGACCACCCTCGACGGGGCGATCGTGCATTTCGTGACCGCCTGGGATTACGACGAGCCGGCCTACCGGCGGGAGTATATGGACCGTTTGGTGGAGGCTTTGCAGGGGCTATCCCGCACCCCGGTACGGCGCGTCTACCTGCCGCTGGTGCTGGCCGGCGGTTGACCGGTGCTCATCGCGCCACCCGATTTGACCGGCGCAAGAGGTGTGAGTATAATGGGGTTGCGTTGACGGTTCACCATCGGTTGGTCATAGGCGCCCCGAAAGTACAATCAGCCGGTTGCACCGGAGGGGAAGAGCAGAGGAGCGACAAAATGGCCCAATTGCACGCCCTCATAGATGATCTGGCCGCGTTGGACAAGCGGTTGCGCCGTTTCGAGAAAAAGTACGGTGTTCTGTCCGATGAATTCTATCGCGCTTTCGTCAATGGCGATCTGGCCGAGTTCGATGCTAACGACGAGTACCGGCTGGAATTCATCGAATGGGCGGCTCTCTGTCAGACGCGGCAAAAGTTGGTGACTGCTTATCAACAACGGGCGCACTCGATTGCCGATGTAGCCCCCTTCTGGACACGTAAAGAGCCGGTCGGGTACAATTGGGAGGAGAGAGAATGACCCTTGATGAGGTACTTCAGGACATTCACGGCCTGGATGAACGGCTGCGAGAGTTCGAGCAGCGGTATGGGATGCTCTCTGAGGATCTGTACACCCTGTACCGTTTGGGTGAGTTGGAGCAAAGCCGGGATTTGATTCGTTGGGTCGGGTACTACGAACTGCGTCAGGAGCGGCAGCGGGTCTACGAGGAAATCTTAAGAGAGCGGTTGCTGAAGATACGCCGTTCCAAGGCCGGTGCCCCTATCTCCCTGCGTCCCCACTTCGTGGCTGCAACGGGGGCGTAACATGCTGCCGGTCTTCGACGAATATTGTGCATTGATTGCCGGCCTGCCCGACCAATTTCCCTCCATCCGCTTTTCTACGCTCAAGGTCTACACTATCGGGCCCTTTGCCGCTGAAGTAGGCCGGTTGACTTTCGATGGCGGCTATGTGCTCGACGTGTGGGAACTGCTCGACCTGGACAGCCGCACAATCCGCAGTTACAGTTACGAATTAAACCGTGCCGGAGAGCGGGTGTGGTGGTGTGACCCCACCGAGCACCCTGGAGACCCTACACTAGCCGCCACCCATCCCCACCAGGGCGCTGCTCAGCGTCCGTGCCGTGTTCTGCAGGAGGTGCGTGAACACCTCGAGCGGTAGCAGGACCGCAACGGTGCAGATGTTGAAAAAATCGTGGAGGGTTGCCCCGGCGAACGCGCGCTTGAATTCCTGCTTCCGGGTGACGTGGCCGAGCGAGACCAGGGTGGATGTCACGGTCGTGCCCATGTTGGCACCCATCACGATGGGGATGGCATTGTCCAGCGGCATGGTCCCGGCCGCCACCATGCCCACGAGGATGGATGT
>JALWUZ010000550.1 GCA_027079895.1 Anaerolineae bacterium | reverse complement strand
ATTGTTAGGCATTTTGATTGCTCATCACCATTGCGTACTTGTTCCAATCAACCGCAGGCACAGTTCCAAGGCTATTTAATTTATGGAGTAACCTGAATATGAAGTAGGCTAGTGAGTTATTTTCAGGGCCAATTATTATATTTCCCTCGAAATAATCAAAACATCCGCCGGATACAGATAGGCCGCAGTCCAATATTTGTAGCCCAGATAGTGAGCTAATGTTTCGATGGAATGCCTTTCCGGAAAAACCCTTAGACCAACTTACGGTTGTAGCAACAATACCGGACAATATTGGGAATAACTCTTTGACCCTAGGCTCTCCAGCGATATGAGTAATTGGAACGCTTGTACGCTCCAAAACTCTTACTGACTCCGCTTTCTTGGCGGCATACTTGAGATAGTCAGCGTTTATGGTTGGTTTTACCTCGAATACAGCATAAACCGATTCCGCAGGTATGAAACGGTGATCATGTTGATCAAGCAGAGTAGGCGTATATTGGGGGTCAAATATAACGATATCAATTTGGTCGCTGGTGGCACCATTTGAATCAATAATTATTGCGCTATCTACTCCATAACGATTTGGGAGGTATTTCCGAAGCACATCGATAAAATGCTGCTCATTTACATCGCCCATTAGTCCATCATGAGTAATTGACTCAGAGGATAGCTTTAACTGAACACTTAATACCTCTTGTTCAGCTGCGAATGCAGACCTAAGAAAAGCTTCACCATCAATTTTTGATTTTTCTTTCGCCTTATTCATTTCACCAGACAATGCCTCCCCAGGTGTTTTGGTTTCTGGAATGCTTTGCTTGGATGGATATGGCTGATTTTTGCGCGGTATTCAAATCATCTGAAATTACGTTGTTCGTATTTGCAGGATCGATATATCTTTTTGTTGGCAACTCATCCCTAAAGAACTCAAGAACTTTCAGAAAATTTTCGGACAAATTTCCAACGGCAGAATATTTTAGCGAATCTATTACCGCCATTTCTAAATAGAATGAGGGGAATTCAAGCTTGTGAAGCTGTCTCCAAATTTTAGCTAACCGAATTTCTTCTATTCTATTACTGCCTTTTACATAATTGATATGGGTATTAATGTTGGTTTTGGTCCACGTGCCTGATTTATTTTTATATAG
>JALWUZ010000549.1 GCA_027079895.1 Anaerolineae bacterium | reverse complement strand
CGTCTTCACCGCCCCGCAGCCACCAGAAGGGGCAGCCCCCGGGGGAATCCACCTTGAAGGTCGGGCCCAGATCCCACTGATCGATGAAATGGCCGTCCTTGCTCGAGTAGAAACGAATCCAGCCCGAGCGGGTGTGAGAGGCTTCATGGTAACCACACTGCGTCGAAAAGGTCGCACTGACCGCCAGGTCGGGGCTGCCGTCCCCATCCATGTCGCCCATGCCGGCCACCGCGCGCCCAAAATAGGCCCAGGTGTAGTTGTCCGGGTACCCCGGCACCGGAGGAATGTGGAGTAACTCTTTGCCAGTCTTGCCGGAATAGAGAAACACGCCGGCGCCGAACGTGTGTGGAACTCCCACGATGTAGTCTCCCCCGCCGTCGCCATCGACGTCTCGGATGGGAGCCACCGACATATAGCCCGAGAGCCCGCCACCATAGATGTGCCTGCGAATCACGTGCCCATCCGGGCCACCGATAATCCACAGTTCCGAGGCCGTGTCCCATCCGGCGGCAAAGTCCGCATACCCATCCTGGTCCACATCCCCCAAGGGGGCCAGGTATTCTCCAAAGGCACGGCCCGGGTGCTGCGATCCATCGATCACGGCCAGGAGCGCGCCCGTCGCTCCACTCCAGACCCGCACCTCGCCGGTCATGCTCAGGTAACCGTTCAGGGGCACGCCGCTCGCATAGTCGGGCACGCCGTCGCCATCGAAATCACCCGTACCGATCAACTGCCAGCCGTAGTCGTACAAGGTCGGAGCCACGTGAGCACGAACGACCTCGCCAGTCGCGCCGTCGCAAAGCAACACGCCTCCGGTTCCCCAGACGCCGATCAACCCGACGACGAACTCTCCGACACCGTCCCCGGTGGTGTCCCCCACCGGAGCCACCGTGTGGGCACCCTTCGCATGGGAGCGCCCGGTCACCTCCAAGAGCTGCTCCTGAGCGGTCACGGCCGGGGTGACCAGGCCGAGGAGGAGAAGGGCTCTGCGGAATCGTGGATTGCGATACATGATCCTTCTCCTTTCTAATGCCCGTAAAGCCGGATGCCACCGGAGTAATCCGCCACGACCAGGAACTTCTCACCGCTCGCAAGCTGCGTGATCGACACCCCCTGGGTTTCCCCCGGGGTCTGCACCGTGCTTAC
>JALWUZ010000548.1 GCA_027079895.1 Anaerolineae bacterium | reverse complement strand
CGTCGTGGGCTCGACACCGCCTTCGCGGAAGACACACCACAAGCCGCCCCCGACGAGGAGCCGGTCTTGCCCAGGGAAGGGACGCCGTTCTTCCCCACCTGGACGCCGCTCCCCACCGCCACCGTGCCCGTGACGGACGAGCCTCCCCCGCCGACGGGCCCGTTGGGCGTCGCAGCGGCCCTGCAAGGGGCGGCCATCCTCATCGGGCTCTACCTGGCCCTGCGCCGCACCAGGAGTTAGGCGATGATCGGCGTGTTCGATTCCGGCATCGGCGGGCTGAGCGTCTGGCGGGAGATCGTGCGCCAGTTGCCCCATGAGCCCACCGTCTACCTGGCGGACCAGGCCCACGTCCCCTACGGCTCGCGGGGGATGGCGGAGGTGCGGGCTCTTGCGGAGGGGGTGACGCGCTTCCTGCTGGGACAGGGGGCGCAGGTGATCGTCATTGCCTGCAACACCGCCTCGGCGGCCGCGCTGTACTACCTGCGGCGCACCTTCCCGCAAATCCCTTTCGTGGGGATGGAGCCGGCCGTCAAGCCGGCCGTCGAGCGGACGCGCTCCGGCGTCGTCGGGGTCATCGCCACGCCGACCACCTTCCAGGGGGAACTCTTCAACAGTCTGCTGGCCCGCTACGGCGGCGACGCGCGGGTGATACCGCAGGTCTGCCCCGGACTGGTGGAGGCGGTGGAATCGCTCGCGCTGGAGACGGAGGGGACGGAACAACTGCTGCGGGAGTGTCTCGCCCCGCTCCTGGAGGCCGGGGCCGACCAGTTGGTGCTCGGCTGTACCCACTACCCCTTCCTGCGGACGGCGATCGAGCGGGTGGTGGCGGGCCGGATGGCGGTCATTGACCCCGCGCCGGCCGTCGCCCGGCAGACCGGGCGGGTGCTGGCCCGACGGGGACTGGCCTCCACCGGCGCGGAACCGGCGACTCACCGCCTGTACACCACCGGCGACCGGGACGCCTTCGCCCGGACGGTGGCCCGGCTGATGCCGGACGTGGCGGGGGTGACGGTGCTGCCGGCCCGGTGGGCGGACGGGGCCTCCCGCATTGACGGATAGCAGGAGCCGAAATGAGTCTCACACCACATCAGAGGAACACACTCATCGCGTCATTGCTGGTCGTCGGCGCAGCGCAGCCGGTCAGGA
>JALWUZ010000547.1 GCA_027079895.1 Anaerolineae bacterium | reverse complement strand
GGACGGGCCGGGCCGCGTTCCAGCAGGTCGGCGACGATGGCCGCCTCATCGGGCCGGTCGGCGAAGGAGACCACCTCCGCCGGGCCGTCGTAACGGCGCAGCAGCGGGAGGTCGGCGTCGAGCAGCACCAAATCCCCCGCGCCGGCGGGGAGGGCGAGAGGAGCGGTCGGCGTGATGGGGTGGGACGGCGAGTCGGTGACGCGGTAGTCGGCCAGCGTCACGCGGTCGAGCGGGACGGTGCGCCCGACGAAGAGGGAGGCGCAGGAGGGGACGGAGTAGGCGGCGACGGTGAGGTGCTCCGCCTCCGGCAGACGGTTCAGAGCGCGGGCCGCCCGTCCGGCCTGCTCCCCCCAGTCCGTCGCCAGGAAATGGGCGGCAGTCCAGCGTCCGCCGATGAGGGGGTCGAAGGCGGTGAGCGGGTAGGCGGCGAACGGGAGCAGCAGGGCCAGTTGCACCGCCGGAGCGAGCGTCCCCCGCCGCAGCCGGGACAGTCCCAGCGCGGCGGCGAGCGTCAGCGGGGGGAAGACCGGCAGCAAGTAGCGGTCGTGCTTCTTGGCCCCCAGGCTCATCCCCGCGCCGAAGAGGAGCGCGAAGGCGAGCAGGAGCCAGAACGCGCGTCGGTGGAAAGCGGGCCAGCGGCGACGGGTGAACAGGCCGACCGCCAGCCCCCCGATGACCAGCGGCGAGGCGCGGAAGAGGAAGACGACGGGGTAGAAAGCCGGGCCGGGGTCGTAAGTCATCCGCCTGGCGAAAAAGATGGGCCGCTGCACCGTCTCGACGTGCTTCCCGGCGAAGGAGAGAAGCACGGCCAGCGTGTCGCCGGGGGCCGCCCAGACCGGCGGGTAGAGGAGCAGCGGGGCGGCGGCGGCGACGGCGAACAGGAGGAGCGCGGCCGGCGAGCGGTCTCGGACGGAGCCCAGCAGGGCCAGGAGGGAGACGACCGGGACGAGGAGCATCGCCGGCGTCTTGGTAAGGACGGCCAAGCCGGTGAAGAGCCCGGCGGCGGCCCACCAGACGGGACTCCGGTCGCGCAGGGCGGCGAGGGCGGCGGCGAATGCCAGCACTACCCCGGTCGCCAGGAGCGCGTCGGTGTGGAGCAGCCCCGAATGGCCGACGAGGAAGGGGTCGCCGGCGAGCAGGCCGACGGTGACGAAGGCCACCCGCCGGTCGAAGGCGCGGGTCAGCAGGGCGTAGAGCACCGCCAGCCCCAGCGTGGTCGTCAGGGCGACGGCGACCCGTCCGGCGGGGAGGAAGTAGGCCAGATGGCGGAAGGCGGCGTCGTTCTCCGGGGCGAGCCAGACCAGCGGGCGCAGCCAGGCGAGGTGAGCGTCGGCGGTGGCCGGGTCGAGCAGTCGCCGCAGGAAGATGCCGGCCGCGCCGAGCCACATCGTCGTCACGCCGGGGTGGCCGGTGACGGGGACGGCGGCCCAGTCGCGGGCGGCGAGGGCGTCGGCGAAGCGGAGCGAGCGGTAGACCCAGGCCGGTTCGTCCGGGGTGACGTACCGCCCCAGCGGGGCCAGGCGGAAGAGGAACGCCAGGGCAAGGATGAGCCACAGCCAGCGGTGCTCTCTGTCCGCGCCCACCGCCTCACCCCAGATAGCCCAACGCCCGCAGCCGCTCCTCCACCTCCGCCTCCTCCTCAGAGGAGAGGGCCGCCTCCGCTCCGGCGGACGGCCCGGCGGCCTGATACTCGACGGGGCGGGTGATGGTCAAGGCTTCGGTCAGCACCCGCCCGTCCATATCGTCCGGCACCGGCAGCCCCATCAGGTGGAGGATGGTCGGGGCCAGGTCGAGGATGCGGGCTCCGGCGACGGTCGTCCCGCGCCGTATGCCGGCCCCCCAGGCGATGAAGATTCCATACCGCCGATGGCAGCCGGAATCCCCCCGAATCTGCCGGGTGACGATGCGGTTGTCAGTGGCGAAGAGGGGGAAGGCGATGGTGCGGTAGCCGTCCAGCACCAGGTGGAGGTCGGGGCTGCGGTGGGCGTAGGGGCCGTGAGCGACCTCTTCGCCGGGAATCACCGCGTCCACCAGCGGCTGCCCGGTCTCCGGGTGGCGCAGGTCGCCGAGGGCGGCGATGACCTCCTGCCGCACGGCGTCGTACTCCTCCGGCGGGACGCTCCCCTCCGGCTCGCGCCCCCGCAGGTTGACGTAGATCTGCCCCACGTGGCCGATGGAGTAGGCCCGCGTGCGTGACCAGTCCACATCGTCGAAGGAGAGGAATTTGCCGACCACCTTGTTGCGGGTCGCCTTCGAGACGCGCCAGACGTAGTTCTGCAAGCCGGTGCGCTCGACGAGGTGCCAGACGGAGGCCGGGGTCAGTCCGGCGCGGAAGAGGGCGGCCTTGAGCCGCGTCCACGCCCCCCGGCGCAGCCGCAGGAGCCCTTTGTCCAGGAGAAACAAGTTCAGGTTGACGACGTAGTGGAGCGGGCCGAAACCGTGATCGGACATCAGGATGACGGTGGTATCGTCGTCGAGCCGGTCGAGCATCTGGCCGACGAAGCGGTCCACGCGCCGGTAGACCTCTTTGAGGGCCGGGCCGAAGCGGGCGGCGGCCGACGGGTCGTAGCGGGGATGGGTCGGGTCAATGAACTTCCAGAAGGCGTGCTGCATGATGTCAGTGGCCTGGAAGTGGAACATCAGGAAGTCGTGCGGGAAGTCCTCCAACAGCCGCCGGGCGTACTCCCCCCGGCGCGTGACCAAATCCAGCAGGTCGGCGGCGAACTCCTCCTCGTTGCCCGCCTTGTACTGGACGCGCGGGGCAATGCGGTAGGGCTTCAGGTCGGCGTAGCGGGAGAGCAGGTCGGCGGGGTAGGTGAACGTCCCCCCGGCGGGGGAGAGCATCCCGGCGATGACGAACCCGGCGATGGGAGTGGGCGGGTAGGTGACGGGGACGTTCATCACTCCGGCGGTGCGTCCGGCGGCGGAGACGATCTGCCACACCGTCGGGGCGCGGATGGAGGTGGCGTTGACCAACTCGAACTCCCCGCCCCGGGGACGGATGAAGTCGAAGACCCCGTGCTTGCCGGGGTTCTTGCCGGTGGCGAAGGTCGGCCAGGCCGGCGACGTGACCGGCGGCAGGGTGGATTCCAGCGGCCCGTGAACCCCCTCGGACATCAGGCGGGCCAGGGTCGGCAGGTCGCCGGCCTCGGCCCAGGGGGTGATGAGGTCGAACGTGCCGCCGTCAATGCCGATGACCAGTATACGGCTCAATGCGGGTTCTCCTGTGGCGATTGCGGCGCGTCCGCGGCCTTCTCGTACACCCGGCGGACGGCGTAGATCGGCTTGTTCTGGGCCTCGTAGTAAGTGCGGGTCATAATCTCGCCCAGCAGGCCCAGGACGACGAACTGGGCCCCCAGCACCACCAGGAGCACGGCGAGCATCAGCCAGGGGCTGGTGCCAATGCGGTACTCCCGAAAAGCCTCGACCCCGCCCAGCAGCCCGTGAGCGATCTTCATCCCCGCCAGATAGAGCAGAATCCCGCCGCCCAGGGCTCCGCTCAACATCCCCCCCAGGCCGAAGAGTTGCATCGGGCGGCTGGAATAACTGAGCAGGAAGGAGATGGTCAGCAGGTCGAGGAGGACGCGCGGGGTGCGGGAGAGTGCGCCGTACTTCGACTTTCCCGCCCGGCGCGGGCGGTCGTTGACCGGCACCTCCCCCACGCGGGCCCCGATCTGCGCCGCCACCTCCGGGATGAAGCGGTGCAGTTCGCCGTAGAGGTGCATCTGGGCGACCAAGTCGCGGCGCATCACTTTCAGCGAGCAGCCCCGGTCGTGGAGGTGGATGTCGCTGGCGCGGGCGATGAGTCGGTTGGCGAGCATCGAGGGCAGTTTGCGGGTCAGGAAGGGCTCTTTGCGGTTCTGCCGCCAGCCGTTGACCAGGTCGTAGTTCCCCTCTTCGAGGGTGCGCAGCAGTTTGGGAATGTCGGCGGGGTCGTTCTGGCCGTCGGCGTCCAGGGTGACGATGATCTCCCCCCTGGCGTAGTCGAATCCGGCGGCGAAGGCGGCGGTCTGCCCGAAGTTGCGGCGAAACTGGACTATGCGCAGGCGCGGCTCCTGCTCCTGCAAGCGACGGAGGACGGCGACGCTCTCGTCGTCGCTGCCGTCGTCCACGGCGATGATCTCGTACTCCCGGCCCAACGCCCGCAGGACGGCGGTCAGTTCCGGTATCAGGGTGGGCAGGGAGCCGGCCTCGTTGTAGACCGGCAGGACGACGGTTATTTCGGGGGTGCGCTCCGGCGTGTCCATAGGCGGGAGCATTATAACACGCTGTTGGGATAGGTCAACGCAATCAGTGAGGCCGTCGGATGACCCCTGGGTAGGCGATGGCAGTGCCACCGCCTACCCTCCCCCTGGAGAAAACCCGGTGAGCCCGTGTGGGGTCCGGCGGCGATTGACCTGTCCTCTCAATTGGAGTATACTCCTAGCACTATGACCCATCCAC
>JALWUZ010000546.1 GCA_027079895.1 Anaerolineae bacterium | reverse complement strand
TGGCGGTCGTGGGGCCGGGGGAGGGGGAATGTTCCGGCTGTCGCTTGTGCGAGCGGGTCTGTCTGGAGGAGGCGGTGACGGTCGCCGCGACCGTCGCCATTGACGAAAGCCGCTGTCTGCGGTGCGGGATGTGCGCGGCCGTCTGCCCGACGGGCGCGTTGGAAGTCAAGGCGCGGGGGTATCGGGTGCTGGTGGGGGGCAAGTTGGGCCGCCATCCCCGCCTGGCGACCGAGTTGGTGTCCTTCTGCGCTGAAGAGGAGTGTTACCCCATCTTCGAGCAGGTGCTGAATTTCTGGTTCGAGCACCGCGAGAAAGGGGAGCGGCTGGGCTCGACCATCGAACGCGCCGGCCGGCCGCCGCTCCCCGCTCGATAATCCCCAGGGCTACGCGGCGGGCTCTTCGGAGGCCGCCGCGCCCCGCTTGAAGGCCTCCAATTGCACCTCTAACTCGGCCCGCCGGGCCGCCGCTGCCTCTCTCCCTCTTTCGATCAGTTCCTGCATCCGCGTCCGAATCTGCTCCTGCAACTCCGAGCCGGGGGCCGGGGCCAGCAAAATCGCCGCGACCGCCCCGACGACCGCCCCCGCGATGGCTCCCACCAGGAAACTGAAAGTCTTGTTCATCTCGTCCTCCTTCGGTGTAGTTGAATCCGCACGAATTATATACCACATCGGGGGCAGGGCAAGCCGCTGTGCCAGGCTCATAAGTGGGTGGGCGATGGCACTGCCATCGCCTACCCAGCACCCTCCAACAACATCGGGGGCAGGGCAAGCCGTTGTGCCATCGCCTACCCAACACCGCGTGCGCTCCGCTCTGGCGGACTTCCTCGATTCGGTGTACAATTGGCCGCTATGCCCACTCCGTTCACGCACCTGGCTCTGGCCGAGGAGATTCTGCGCGACGGTGACTTAATCCCCGCCGCCCGCCGCCTGCTGACCGCACAGCGCGGCCCTTTCCTGCTGGGGAACACCGCCCCCGACGTGCAGACGGTGAGCGGTCAGCCGCGGCATACGACTCATTTCTACCGCATCCCGCCGACCGGCGAGAGGCCGGCCTACGAGACGCTCTTCGCTACGCACCCGGCCCTCGCCCGTGCCGCCGACCTCCCGCCCGCGCAGGCGGCCTTCGTCGCCGGCTACATCGCCCATCTGCTGCTGGACGAGATGTGGCTGTTCGCCATCTTCCGCCGCTATTTTCTGGGGGATTGGGCGCCCCGGCCGGAGCGACATTTCGTCCACAATGTGCTGCGCACCTGGCTCGACCGGCAGGATCAGGCCCAACTCGACGGCGACATCGGCGGGACGCTCCGCCGGGTCGAGCCGCACGCCTGGCTGCCCTTCGTCGGCGACGAGTATCTGCGGGCCTGGCGCGACTGGCTGGCGGAGCAGTTGGAGCCGGGCCACGAGTCACAGACGGCCGCGGTCTTCGCCCGGCGGATGGGCCGCTCGCCGGAGGAGATGGAGGCGGTGCTGCGCTCCCCGGCGTTGATGGACGAGCAGGTCTTCGGGCGCGTGCCGTCGGCGACGTTGGACGCTTTCCGGCGGGAGGGGCGGGAGCGGAGCGTGCGGCTCATCAACCGCTATCTTGCCAACTGGGAGGCGGAGGAGGCGTTATGACCAGACCGGGGCTTTCCGGCGGTGTGCTGATTGGGCTGTTCGGCGTCCTGATAGGCGTGCTGTTGACGGTCTCCGCCTGCGCGGTGGCCGCTCCCTCCACGCCGACCGGCCAACGGCTGCCGACCAGGGCTGTATCCCCCACCGCCACGCCCACCATCACCCCCATTCCGGCGCGGGCCTACTACCGCGAGGGAGTACGCCGTCAGGCCGCCGGCGACGCCGTCGCAGCAGTGCGCTCTTTCACGTGGGCGATCACGGTCGAGCCGGACTTCGCCCCGGCCTACGTCGCCAGAGGACAGGCTTATCTGGCGTTGGGGGATTACCAGGCGGCGGCCGCCGACGGCGCCCGCGCTCTGCGGCTGGACCCGGACTGCGCTCAGGCTTACGTCCTGCGCGGGGAGGCCCTGCGTCGTCAGGCTCTGTACCGCCAATCGTTGGAGTCTTTCGCGCGGGCGGTGGAGTTGGCGCCCGACCTGGCCCCGGCGACGTTCCCCTCCCGCTGGCAGGCCGCGCTGGCGCTCCGCGATGGCCCGACGCTCTCCGCTCTGAGCCGGGAGTACGCCCTCGCCCACCCCGACGACCCGCTGCGGGACTACTATCGCGGCTGGGCGTTCATCGAGATGGGACAGCCGGATGTCGCCATCAGCATCCTGGCGAAGCGCATCGCGGAGAGCGAACATCCCCCGGCCCTGCTTTGGTTCGTGCTGGGGATGGCCTACCAGTCCGAACAGGCCTGGACGGAGGCGGTCGTGTCGCTGGAGGCCGCCCGCAACCTGGTTCAAGCCGGGGACGGGAGCCTGGCCGTCCACTCGTCCAGGCCGGTAGCGGAACTGTTCGCCGCGCTGGGACGGGCCTATCTCGGCGCAGGCCGCTGCGTGGACGCCGAACGAATGTTGGAGTACGCCATCCGCAGCGGTGCGCCGGCCTGGCGGCACGAGGACGCGCTGCAAGCGGCCCGCTTGTGTCAGACCCCGACCCCGACCCCCTCCCCGACGCCGCCGGCCGGGTGAGGCGGGGCTTGTACGAGTGGCGGGTAGTGGCGGGACATTCCTTGACCTCCCCCCTGTTCGGCACTATAATGGCCGCCGTTTGGCAATCAGAGCAAAGGAGCCGGTTATGCCTTCTGATGATTCCGACCTCAACGCGGAGTTGCTCCGGCGGCGGGCGGCGGCCCGGCGCGGCGGGGGACGCCGGGCGATCGAGAAGCAGCACGCCCGTGGAAAACGCACCGCCCGCGAGCGCATCGCCCACCTGCTCGACCCCGGCAGTTTCGAGGAGGTGCTGCCTTACGTTACCCATCGGCACACCGCCTTCGGCCTGGACGAGAAGCGGTTCCCCGGCGATAGCGTCGTAGTGGGGTTCGGGCGGGTGGATGGCCGCCGGGTGGCCGTGGCCGCCCAGGATTTCACCGTCATCGGCGGCTCCTTCTCCGAGGTGCAGGCCCAGAAGGTGTGCCGCGTGCTCGACCTGGCCGTCGCCGCCGGGACCCCCTTCATCGCGCTGAACGATTCCGTCGGGGCGCGGATTCAGGAGGGAATCTGGGGGCTGGCCGGGTACGGGGAACTGTTCTGGCGCAACACTCAGGCCAGCGGCGTCATCCCGCAGGTCAGCGTGATGTTGGGCCCCTGCGCCGGTGGGTCGGTCTACTCGCCCGGCCTGACCGATTTCGTCATCATGACCGCCGGAATCAGTCACATGTTCATCACCGGGCCCCAGGTCATCGAGACGGTGACGGGGGAGCGGGTGGACGTGGACACGCTGGGCGGGGCGCAGACGCACGCGGCGGTCAGCGGGGTTGCCCACTTCGTCGCCGCCGATGAGGACGACGCGCTGGGCATCACCCGCCGCCTGTTGAGTTACCTGCCGTCGAACAACGTCGAATCGCCGCCGCGCCGCGAGCCCGACGATGACCCCCTCCGGGCCGACCCGGCCCTGGATTCGCTGGTGCCGCCGGACGGCAGTCAGGCTTACGATGTCCGGGAGGTTCTGGGCCGGATTTTCGACCGGGGGAGTTTCTTCGAGGTTCACAGCCGCTTCGCGCCCAACGCGGTGGTCGGTTTCGCGCGGCTGAACGGGGAGGTGGTCGGCCTGGTCGCCAATCAACCGGCGCACCTGGCCGGAGTGCTCGACATCAACAGCGCGGACAAGATCGCCCGTTTCGTCCGGTTCTGCGACGCTTTCAACATCCCGCTGGTGACTTTCGTGGACTGCCCCGGTTTTATGCCGGGGACGAAGCAGGAGCACGGCGGCATCATCCGGCACGGGGCCAAGATCGTCTACGCTTACTCCGAGGCCACCGTCCCCAAGATCGCGGTCGTCATGCGGAAAGCCTACGGCGGGGCCTACATCGTGATGAGCAGCAAGACGGTGCGCACCGATTTGGTCTACGCCTGGCCGACGGCGGAGATCGCAGTGATGGGGGCTGCGGGGGCGGTCAATATCCTCTACCGGAAGCCGGCGGCGGACGATGAGACGGCGCGGGAGCGGTTCGTCGCCGAGTTCCGGGAGCAGTTCGGCAGCCCCTACGCGGCGGCGGCCACCGGTTACGTGGACGACGTGATTCTGCCGCACGAGACGCGGGGGAAGTTGGTCACCGCGCTCGATTTTCTGCGGGGGAAGCAGGCCGCGCCGCTGCCCAAGAAGCACGGTAACATCCCGCTGTGAGGAGTCCGTCCGGTGAACAACAACAATTCCACCGTCAAAGTCACTCTTACCCGCGACCTGGGTCTGTTCGACATCACGATGATCGGCGTCGGGGCGATGATCGGGGCGGGGATTTTCGTCCTCACCGGCATCGCCGCCGGACACGCCGGCCCGGCCCTGTTGCTGGC
>JALWUZ010000545.1 GCA_027079895.1 Anaerolineae bacterium | reverse complement strand
CCCCTCCCCCTCCGGCGTCCGGCGGCGGCTTCTGGACGTGGGCCAAAGCGGGGCTCTTCGCCATCATCCACTCCCTCACCGTCGGCCTCGTGCTCGGCGGCGTCACCTTCTTTGAAGACCTCGTCCGCGCCAGCCAGGAGATACAACAAACGGGCTCGGTCACGTTCCCCAAGCAACTCCTCCCGGAGAGCGTGACCAACCCCGCTATCAAACAGATCTCCCGCCCGGACTCCGACGAGGCCGATTGGGAGGTCGTCTCCTCCGCCGACTAGACCGCGCTACTCGGCCTGCTCATCCCCGTCCGTCAGGGTGTACTCCCCCTCGATGACCGTCGGGCCCTCCTTTTCCTCCTCGACTGTCCACTCCTGGATCTGCGCCCCCAACTCCCGCAGATGCTCCCGCACCACCGCCGGCGGGGCCAGTTCGATGAACAGTTTGAGCCCGATTAGGAGCACCGCCAGGTCATCCAGTTGCCCCAGCCCCAGCGCGACATCGGGGATCAAATCCACCGGAAAGAGCACGTAGGCCAATGCCGCCGGGGGGATGATCTTCGTCCACAGCGGGACGCGCTGATCCCAGAACAGCCGCCAGGCCAACGTCACCTGCCGCACCGCCTCTTTGGCCCAGGCCAACGTCGCGTTCGGGTCTCCGGTCTTGACGGGCATCGTCTGTTTTTTGCTCATCTTCACCCCCTGAGTTGATTCGCGCCAATTATAACCTCTTCAACCGAATACGCAACTTGCGCCGGTTTGGTTGCCGACTATAATACCCTCACTATGCGCCCGTTGGAGCGTTGTCTTTTGGATACGGAGCCGGTGCGCTTGCAGGTCATCGCCCGCTTTTGGGGGGAGGAGCCGCCCGGCGGACGGCGGCGGGAAACAGCCGCGACCCTGGCGGCGGCCATCGCCCGCCCGGAGTCGGTCGCCGCCGCCTACGACGCCTTGCCCGCCGACCAACGCCGTGCCCTGGATGCCCTCCTCATCGCCGGGGGACGGATGCCGCAGCGGGTCTTCGCCCGTCGCTGGGGCGAGATTCGCCCGATGGGGCCGGGGCGGATGGAGCGGGAGCGGCCCTGGGAGCAGCCCGTCTCCCCGGCCGAGGGACTGTGGTATCGCGGCTTCATCTTCCGCGCCTTCGCCCAGGGGGATGAGG
>JALWUZ010000544.1 GCA_027079895.1 Anaerolineae bacterium | reverse complement strand
CTCCTCTTGTAGGGCTTGTTGTGCACGTTGCCCATCTCGTGCTGGGCGAAGAGTATGCGGCGGCGAACCGGCTCTAGCCCGTCCCTGGCGTCGGGGAGCGCGCGCCCGTCGCGAAACACTGGGCCCTGTTCGGGTGTATGGTGTAGGAGAACACGCCCCAGAAGGAGACGGCCAGGCCGGCGGCGGTCCACAGGGCGGCGGCGCGACCGAAGCGGCGGCGCGTCCAGGCGTAGGTCAGGGGGATGAGGAGAACGCCCCAGAAGGCGGAGGTCAGGCGGAGGGCGAAGGGGGTGCGGCCCACGAGTGTCATCGCGGCGGCGACGGAGTAGAGGTAGAGGGCCTCCTTGCCCTGGGGCACGGGGAAGTAGAGCGGACGGGCTCCGTCCAGGATGGCGACGGCGTCGGGGAGGTAGTTGGCCTCGTCGTGGGTCAGGCCCGGCGGGATGGCGTCCAGGCAGCAGACGCGCAGGAGCAGGGCTACGAGCAGGGTGAGGAGGATGGGAGAGTGTTTGGGCATGGGTGCGCAAGTGTGCAAGTGGCAGGTGGGCAAGTTGCAAGTGTGCAGGTGGGCAGGTTGGCAGGTGGTGGTCAGTCGTAGGTGTAGAAGCCGCGCCCGCTCTTGCGCCCCAGGTGCCCGGCGGCGACCATCCGCTTCAGCAGCGGGCAGGGACGGTATTTGTCGTCCCCCAGGCCGGCATAGAGCACCTCCATGATGTTGAGCACCACGTCCAGCCCAATCAGGTCCGCCAGTTCCAGCGGGCCCATCGGGTGGTTCATCCCCAGTTTCATCACTGTGTCAATCGCCTCGCGGGTACCAACCCCCTCCATCAGCGCGTAGACCGCCTCGTTGATCATCGGGCAGAGGATGCGGTTGGAGATGAAGCCCGGATAGTCCTGAGCCTCGACCGGCGTCTTCCCCAGGGCCTCCGCCAGGGCGACGACCGTCGCCGCGCTCTCGTCGGAGGTCGCCAGGCCGCGAATGACCTCGACCAGTTTCATCAGCGGCACCGGGTTCATGAAGTGCATGCCGACGACCCGCTCCGGGCGGCGCGTCACTGCGCCCAGTTCGGTGATGGAGATGGAGGAGGTGTTGCTCGCCAGGATGACCTCCGGGCGCGTCACCTCGTCCAGGGTGGCGAAGACTTGTTCCTTGATGTCCAGCACCTCGACGACGGCCTCAATGACGAAATCGGCCGGGGCGGCGGCGGCCACTTCGGAGGCGGTGGCGATGTTGTTCAGCCCGGCCTCCCGCTGTTCGTCGCTCAGGCGGCCCTTGCGGTGCAGTTTCTCCACCGATTTGCGGATGGCCGCCAGGGCCCGGTCGAGTTGCTCTTCGACCACGTCAATCAGGGTCACTTGGTAGCCGTTGGTGGCGCAGACCTGGGCGATGCCGTGCCCCATCGTGCCGGCGCCGATGACCGCGATGTGTCGAATGTCCATGCGAACCTCCTTGAAAATCTCGATTTGTAGATTTGTGCTGTCGTGCGCGGCGCACTACTCACTCGTTCCGCATTACTGTCGGCAAGTAGGCCGCGAAGAACTCGAAGAACTCATACGCCCCCAGGTCGTAACCCGCTCCTTTGGGCCGGGGAATGCCCATCAGATCGTCCGATGGGGCGTCGGCGGCGGAGCCGACATCCAGGCAGGGCGAGTCCTCCCGCAAGCGATAGTCGCCCGCCGCCGGGTCGCGGAAGAGCGGATCCACGTCGAACAGGGTGCCGCCCCCAGAGGGCGGGTGCAGGTCGGAGTAGGTGACGGTGACGGTGGAGAATGCGTCCCAGTCCAGGTCGGTGTCGTTCCCCCACAGGATGGAGTTGACCACCGTCGCCCGCCCGCCGCCGTACTCGTCATGGGCCTGGTACAGCCGTATCCCGTACTGGCAGCCGGAGATGGTGTTGTTGACGATGCGGGAGACCGCGTCGTCCTTCACGGCGATGCCGGCTCCGGTCGTCGGCACCCCCGCCTGCCCCCGACAGGAGTAGATCAGGTTGTTGACCACCGTCGTGGACGAGGGCTGACCGATGGAGATGCCCTTGTCGGCGCAGTCGTGGAGCACGTTCCGCGCGATGAACGCCGAGGAATGGTTCAGGTCGAGGCAGTCGTCGGTCACGTCGTGAATGTGATTGTCGAGCAGCACCGCCGGCGTGACCATATCGCTGACCTCGATGCCCTCGAAGGGATAGACCCCGTACCGCGCGTCGTGGATGTGATTCCCCTGGATGAAGGCGTACCCTTCGGAGACGTGGACGGCGTCTTTCTGGATGTCGTAGATTTCGTTGCGCAGGAGGTAGACGGTCGGGTAGAAGCCGAGCCAGGGGTAGGAGACGAAGCCGCAACTGAAATCGGTGTGACGGATGACGCTGTCGGCGACGGTGACGCGGGCGCCGAAGGCGGCGATGCCGTGAGCGCGAGGGTTCTCGACGACCTCGCGGGTGTACTCGACGATGGCGTGTTCGATGCGGTTGTCCTCCTGGGTGCGGTCGAGGAGGATGCCGCCCCAGTACCCCCCGTCCCGTCCGGTGAAGACGACCGGCTGCGCCGCCGTCCCGGTCGCCAGCAGCCGCCCGCCGGGCTCGACCCAGATCAGGCAGTCGGAGCAGAACTGCAACTCTGCCCCCGGCTCGATGGTCAGCGTGACTCCCTCTGGGACGTAGATGGTCTCGTCAATGCGGTAGGGGTAGTTGCTGGTCGGCAACGTCGTGTCCTCCGTCAGCCGCCCGCCGTGGAAGGTGTCTCGATACACGGCGATGGTGTAGGTGTCGCGCCCGTCGGAGATGACGAAGATGTTGTCCCGCGTCGGGAGCGTCGCGGTGTAGCGCCAGGTGGTGGCGGTGGGGTATTGCACCCGCGCCGTGCTCCCGTTGACGGATACGTCGCGCAGCGGGGAGCAGTCCCCCTCCAGCGTCACCTCGTCGGCGGTGGTGACGATGTCCGCGCCCCCGTTGGTGGAGATGGAAAGCGTCGTGCCCGGTATCTGCCCCAGGAGGTTGGGGATGCGGTGGGCGACGAAATCCCGCAGCGCGTCCTTGTCCTGGTCGCTGACGACGGCGGGGAGCGCGGCGATGCGCGGGTACATCTCGGCGGTGGAGAACTCGTCGGCGGCGAGCGCGGCGATGTTCTGGTAGTACCAGCGGGTGAAGACCGGTTCGTGGAGGATGCGGCGCACGCTCTCCGGCCCCAGCCAGTCCGGTTCCCAGATCGAGTGATCCGCGAACATGAACAGGGTGTCGTGGTCCCAGGAGATGAGGATGAAGCGGCCATCGGAGGGGCGGCGGTAGAGGAAGTAATCGTCCCCCTTGCCGATCCACAGGGCCCCCTCGTGATTGTCGAGCACGGCCTGGATGGCGAACCAGCGCAGCCATTCCTCCATATCGGCGACCTGCTCGGCGGCGGCGCGGAAGTGGTCGTCGTCGCTGTTGGTGAGGGCATCGGTGAGGGCGATGATGTCGCTGTAATCGTCGGCGTCCCGATTGTTCTTCTTGAGGTAGTTGGGGCGGTAGTCGTCCGGGTTGGAGCCGCGATAACTCAAGTCCGCGCCGTCGGCTCCTCGGTAGAGATTGCCCCCCTTGTCATCGGGGAAGTGGGCTTCCAGGAAGTCGTTGTCCACCTGCTCGATGTCCAGGTAATCCCCCTCGCGCCAGTTGTTGACGTAGAGGGTGACGAAACGGGTGTCCGGCGCGGGCAGTCCGGCCCGGCGGAAGAGGTCGTGGCCCAGGGCCTCTTGGCCCAGTTCATCGCTCACCAGGTTGACCCGCTCCCGGTCCTCGAACTCGTGCTCGTCCCGGAACTTGATGCGGTAGGGACGCGGCCAGACGTTGCGGGAACTCTCTCCCCGGTAGCGCACGCCGACGTTGTAGAACGCCTCCCGCGAGTAAACGAAGGTAGCGTCCAGCAGGACGTTGGAGTACAGGTCGCGGGAGGTCAACTCGGCCCAGTTTTCGGCGGTCATAATCAGCCGGTAGATGGGCAGCGAGCCGCCGGGAGGCGTGTCCTCGACCAGATAGAGGTAACTGACGGTGACGAAATGGCCCGTCTCGGTGGAGGTGTGGCCCGGCGCGCCCTCCGGCACAGTGCGCACCGCCCCCTCGTCGTCGCGGGCGGTGATGTAGAACTGGACGTACTGGCCGTCGTCCTGCGGCGGGATGGTGGCGGTGTAGAAACCGGCGGCGGTGCCGGTCATCGGTCGGGTGAGGTAGGCGGAGGCGGAGGCCGGGCGGTAGTGGAGCGTCACGGTGAAGTGGGGGCTGTTGTCGCTCACCAACGCCACCACCGTGACCGTCTGGGTGGAGGTGGGGATGACCGGGGCGTGGGATACGTCGCTGACGCAGGGGGGGATGTTGTCGGCGGAGTAGACGCTGTTCGGCCGTCCGGGCGTCCCCGGCCCGTCGCTGCTTCCCCAGGAGCAGGGGGAATCGTTGTCGAAGAAGGGGTTGATGAGTTCGAGGGAGGGGCCGTCGC